>NZ_JBHXNW010000043.1:20219-48725 GCF_042717365.1 Streptomyces sp. NPDC058534 | reverse complement strand
GGGGGGGCGCCGCCACGCCACCCGCCGCGGGGGGTTTGGTGGTTTCCCCACCGCCCCTCCGCCCCCCCGCCACTGGGCCCGCCGCGGGGGGGGGGCGGCCCCCCGCCCCCCCCCCCGTCGGACGGGTCAGGACGTAGCGGCGGCGTACACCGACGTGAACGTCCAGTCGCCCGAGCCGACCTCGTACACGACCTCACCCTTCTCGGTGCGCAGCAGCTTCGCTCCGTCCGGGGCGGTGACGCGTCCCTCCGTGAACGGCACGTGGACCTCGGCCGTGCTGCCGGCGGGCACCGTCAGCCGCAGCTTGTAGCGGTCGCCGTCGCGCTTCCAGTCGGTGCTCACGGTGCCGTACGGCGTCTTGTAGGAGCCCGACGCGGAGGTGAGGTCACCGACGACGGCCGGGTCGATCAGCAGCTTGCGGTAGCCGATGGAACCGGGGGCCTGTTCGATGCCGGCGACCCGGTCGGTGAACCAGGAGTCGATGGCGCCGAGCATGAAGTGGTTCTGGGACTGGCCGGGGCCGCCGTCCCAGGACTCGCCGAGCGTGGTGTTGCCGTTCAGGACCTGGTAGCCGTAGCTCGGGCTGGTGGTCTGCGTGGCGATCTTGTGGATGACGTCATCGCGGCCGCCCTCGGAGAGCACGCGGAAGGCCGACGGAAGCGAGATCTCGCCGAGGACCAGGTGGTGGTCGGCTTCCTGGACGCTGCTCACGAAGTGGTCGAGAAGACGCTCGCGCTCACCGTCCGGGACGGCGCCCATGTCCAGGGCGAGGGCCTCGGCGCCGTGGCCGCCGCCGCCGAAGGTCCCGGTCTCCTGGTCGTAGTACTTCGCGGTCAGGGCCTTGGCGCTCGCGTCGGCCTTGGCACGGTAGGTCGCCGCGTCCTCCTTGTCGCCGAGGACCTCGGCGATACGGCTCATGGCGTCGACGACCCGCCAGTAGCCGTAGGTGCCGGCCACGGCACGCGGGAAGGTCTTGTCGGGGGTGAACCAGTCGCCGAGCCCGTAGTCGAGGATGCCGTCCTGGACCTTCTGCTCCAGGAAGGTCACGTACTGCTTCATCTGCGGGTAGTACGTGGTGAGCGTGTCCTGGTCGCCGTAGGTGGTGTAGAGCTGCCAGGGCACCAGGACGAAGGCGCCGCCCCAGTTGGAGTCGTTGCGGTAGGCGCCCGGCATGTTCGTGTACTCGGGGACGGTGCTCGGGATCAGCCCGTCCTCGGTCTGGGCGTCGGACATGTCGCGCACGAGCTTGCGGAAGTACGCCTCCATGTCGTAGTTGCCGGTGAGGACGGGGAAGAGCAGTTGGTTCTGCTCCAGCCAGCCGAGCTTCTCGCGGCTCGGGCAGTCGGTGAGGACGCTCATCATGTTGCCCTCGACCGACCGGCGGATCATCGAGTGGATGTCGTTGATGAGCTTGTTGGAGCTGGTGAAGTCACCGGAGGAGGCGTTGTCGGTGTGCAGGACCTTGCCGCGCACCGTGACGGTCGCGTCCTCGGGCAGGCCCTGGAGCTCCAGGTAACGGAAGCCGTGGTAGCTGAACTTCGGATGCCAGGTCTCCGAGCCGTCGCCGCTGGTGGTGTAGGTGTCCCACAGCGGGCCGCCGACGTTGCTGATGGACTGGAAGGCGTGGCCGTCCTTCAGGCTCTCCGCGGGCAGGATGCGGATGTCGGTGCCGGCCGGCGCCTTGACGGTGATCTCCGGCCAGCCGGCGATGTTGCGGCCGAGGTCGAAGATCCGGCTGCCCTCGGCCGCCTCCTCGACCTCCTTGCCCTTGAGGGTCTCGATGACGCGGATCGGTTCGGTCTCGCGGGCGCTGAGGACGGCGGGGTCGTCGGCCGTGCCCGGACCGGACACGGTGGCCGCCGCCTTCCAGGAACCGCGGTCGGGGCCGGGCTTGTTCCAGTCCCGGATCTCGCGGCGGGCGTCGTAGTCCTCGCCGCCGTACCAGTTGGAGGATGTGGTCGCGCCGAGGGTGGTGCGCCAGTCGCTGCCGCTGCTGACGCGGCGTACGGTGCCGTCGGCGAGCGTGATCTCCAGCTGGGCGACGAGCTTCGGGTCGCTCAGGTTGCCGTACAGCTTGCGGTAGCGGTCGGCGGTGCTGACGACGTTCGACATGCCGTTGCCCAGCTCGACGCCGATGGTGTTGCGGCCGGAGCGCAGCCGGTCGGTCACGTCGTAGGTGGCGTACTGGACGCGCTCGGCGTAGTCGGTGTTGGCCGGTTCGAGAACGGCGTCGCCGACCGGCTTGCCGTTGATGCTCGCGTCGTAGATGCCGAGGCCGGACACGTACAGGCGGGCGCTGCGGACCTTCTTCGGCAGGGCGAAGTCCTTGGTGAGCAGCGGCAGTGCGGCGGGGAGGTACGGCGTGGGCGGCTCCTGGCCGTTGACCTCGGCGGCCTGGGTGAAGGGGCCGTCGGCCGCGTCGCCGGTGGAGACGGTGTAGTCGACGGGGAAGTGCGGCACGCGGCCGTCGTCGGTGAGGACGTCGGCGCGCGGGTAGAGGGCGATCTGGTCGAAGGTCTTGGCGGACTTCAGGTCGAGGGTGAGGACGACCGGCTTGTCGGACACGTCGGGGCCGGTGTGCGGCGCGCTCGAGTATCCGGCGGCCGTCTGCAGGGCGCTGTTGGGCAGGCCGTCGACGGCGAGCGCCGGCTCCCACGTCTTGCGCACGGTGTCGGTCTCCGAGGCCGTCACGGCGGCGCCGTTGGCGAGGCCCGTGGTCTCGGTCTCGGAGTCGCGTACGTCGATCTCGCCGAGCTGGAGGCGCCAGGACTCGGCGGGGAAGTCGTCGGCGAGCGGCAGTCCGAGCTTGGTGACGTCGAGGCGGACGTAGCGGGCGGTGGTGCGCGGCAGGTCGACGACGACGGGCTCGATCGTGCGCTTGCTGAGCTGCCAGTCCGGGTGCGTGATCCAGTCGGCGTCCCAGTCCTGCTGCTTGGTCAGGCCCGTCTCGAACGCGGAGGGCTTGCTCCACCCGGAGCCCCGGCCGCTGTCGCCGGACCAGAGCATGACGCGCCAGTACACGCGGTCGCGGGAACCGAGTTCCTTGCCGGCGTAGGTGGTCTGCGGGACGCCGGAGCGGACCTTGCCCGAGTCCCACAGGTCGGGCTTGCCCTGCTTGAGCCTGCTCAGCGAGCCGGCCGCCTGGACCCGGTACGCGGACTGCACGGCGCCTCTGGCCCGGCTGGTGATGTTCCAGCTCAGGTACGGCGTGGTGTCGTCGATGCCGAGGGCCTGCGAGAGGTGCTGGGTGCGCAGTTCGGCGGGCGCGATGCGGGCGGTGGGCTTGGCGTCGGCGTTGACGGCCGTCGGCAGCACGGTGACGAGTGCGGTGAGGCCGGAGGCGACGAGGAGGGCGGGACGCCGGTGGGCGCGCCGGGTGAGCGCTCTGCTCATGTGGTGCTCCTTGCAGGTACAAAAAAGGGGGGGCCGAGGTGGGACGGCACTGCCGGGTCAGACACGGTTCAGGACGGCCGTGACGCGGCGGTACGGCCGCAGGGTCACGGGGCCGAGCAGGCCCGACGGCAGCGGCTTCTTGCGCTCGTTGGAGAGGGTGTTGGAGACGCGGACGGAGATCGTGTTGCGTCCGGCGCGCAGGACGTCGGTCACGTCCGCGGTGTACGGGCTCCACAGCAGCGGCGGCAGCTCGGTGCCGTTGACGGTCACCGCGGCGACTTCGCGGACCACGCCCAGGTCGAGGCGGAAGCCCCGCCCGTCGACGGTCTCCCGGTCGAGGTCGACGGTGGTGGTGTAGGTGCCGCTGCCGGAGAACGCCGGGTCGAGGTCGGTCCAGCTGCCCAGGGGCCGGGTGACGGGCTCCGCGCCGTCGCGGTCCAGGGTCAGTGTCCAGTCGCCGCCCAGGTCGATGGCGCGGAGCGGGTCGGTGACCTCGGCGGTGCCGCGGTAGGAGTCCCGGTCGTCGGTGCCCTTGAGCTCGTAGCGGCCGGGCGCGTCGGCGACGGCGGTGACGTGCAGCGCCTTCTTCCGCGCGGTGACGTCCTCGACGGGCAGGGCGGCGTCGGTGAGGTGCGCGCCGGGCCGGGTGGCGGAGCGCACGACGATCGCCAGGGTCTCGTAGGGGCGCAGGCTCAGCGGCACCCGGAGACCGTCCTTTCCTCGGTCGCGGCGGTACACGGGGGCGGGCCGTGCGATGCCGGTGGCGGGGTCCCACAGCTCCGGGACGCCCGTGACCGGCAGTGCGGCGACCGTCTCGACGGCCTGTCCGCTCTCGTTGTTGACGAGGAACGCGATGTCCTTGCCGCGGGTGGTGCGCAGGACACGGACCGCGTCGGCGGCCGGTTCGAGCACGGCGGCGGCGGCACCGGCCGCGTGCGTGGCCTCCCGCAGCCCTGACACGTCGGCGACGCGTACGGCCGTCCCGGCGCCGGTGCGGCGGCTGCCGGGCACCTTGTCGCCGAACAGCGCGGACAGCGCGCGTTCCAGGCGGCGGTCGCCGCCGTTCGCCTCGTCGCCGGGCAGTTCGCCGACGGCGACGACGGTGCCGCCGCCCCGCACGAACTCCGTGAGCGTCTTCACGGCGGCGGCGTCCAGCGTCGGGGTCAGCGGCAGGACGGCCAGGTCGTAGCGTGCCTCGCCGACGGTGAGCCGGCCGCCGCGGGTGGTGGCGTGGGCGAGCAGTCCGCGGTCGCCGCTGAGCGCTCCCTCGTGCACGAGGTCGAAGTCGACCTGGGCGCTCTCCAGGGCGTACGCGGCGTCGCTCAGTGCGCTGTCGACGGCCTGCTGCTGCTCGGTGCCGTGCCACTGTTCGGCCGCCCGCTGGGGCTGGATGAGCGCGGTCCGCGCGGCGGAGGTGCCGCGTGCGACCTCCATGACGCGGCCGATCCAGTCGGCGAGCGGTTCCATGGCCCACCACCAGGGGGCGCGCGGGCCGAACGGCGGCGGGAAGAACACCCGGGTCTCGTCGGTCCACAGCGCGTGCAGCACCGTGAGGTTGATCCCGCGGGTGGCGTTGGCGCCCACGAGGGCGCGGGCGAAGTCGGGGGCGACCTGCCAGCCCATGTTGCCGAAGGCCTCGAGCAGGGCGCGTTCGCGGCCCATCTGGTGGGCGACGCTGACCGGGTTGCGCGGGATCATCGTGGGTTCGCCGGCCACGTACTCGGCGGTGATGATGTCGCCGCCGGGGACCTGCGCCCACTGGTGGACCTTGTGCAGGTCGCCGGTGGAGGCGATGCGCTTGGACGGCGCCGTCTCGTCGTACAGGGGGTTGGTGACGAGGGCGACGTCCCGCTTCTCGTACCAGCGGGACTGCTTCTCGAAGTACACGGCGAAGCGGTCGGACACGGCCTGCCAGTACCGCCCGCGCGCGATCCGGCCGTCGCGGCCGAGGTCGTCGAAGGCCGAGGCGTACGCGGTGCCGGGTTCGACGCCGACGGCGCGCAGCGCGTCCTGCAGCGCCGGGGACCAGGGGAAGCGCTTGAAGTGGGCCTCGGCGGAGGCGAAGTACGGTTCGTCGTCCCAGAATCCCGGGATGACGTTGCCGAAGTAGCGGCCGAATCGGCGGTGGTACTCCCCCGGGACCATGTCGAGGAACAGGTCGACGGGTTCGTCGTCGAGCAGGTCGACGTAGCCGCGGCTGTAGCCCTGGCTGTCGTCGATCAGGGGGCTGCCGCCGAACACGTCGATCTGCCAGCGTCCCTCGGGGACCTTCCAACTCCGTCCGGCCTGGAGGCCCTCGGTCAGCTCCACGATGCGGTCCGTGCCGGTGGAGCCGACGGGACGGGCGATGGCGGCGACGGGCGCCGACGTGCCCTCGGGCTGCGGACGGGCCGGGAAGTCGCCGACGGCGGCGGGGTCGTCGAAGGCCTGCTCGTACAGTGTGGTGCCGTCGGCCGCGGTGACGGTCAGGCTCTCCCACAGGGCGCGCTGCCCCTCGACGGCGCGCACGCCGACGCTGCCGGTGGCGTGGCTCTGGTCGGTGACGGTGCCCTTGTCCTTGTCGTCCAGGGTGACGCCGATGCTGTCACCGCGGACGGTGACGACGAGCGTGTGGTACTTCGTCTTGTTGAATCCGTCGGTACGGCTGCTGCGGGCGAGCTCCGTCGGTGCCGCGCCGTCGGTGAGACGCAGGACGGTGACGACGCCGCTCTGGTCGAACTCCACGGCGTAGCCGTCGGTTCCGGGCGCCGAGGCCCGGACGACGAGCCCGGCCGCGCCGTGGTCGGCCTTGGCGCTGCCGGTGACGGTGTAGTCGGCCCACTGCGCGCCCTGGCGGAGTGCGGCAACGCCGCCGAGGACGTCGGCGTCGGCCACCAGGCGGCCGGTGTCGACGCCCACGCCGGTGGTCGCGGCGAGATCGGCGGTCGCGGGCCCCTCGACGACGGTGGTGGACCGCCACAGCGCCTTGAGTCGCAGGTCGGGCCGGGGTTCGTAGGTGCGGGAGCCGACGGTGCCGCCGTTGACGATGTACTCACCGGCACGGCCGCTCGGGAAGTGGTCGTCGTTGAACAACCAGACCCGCATGCCGGTGCGCTCGGCGACGCGGAGGACGTGGCCGACGATGCCGAACCACTCCTCGCTGAAGAACACCGGCTTCATCTCGGCGTTGTCGAAGGGGAAGACGATGACCTCGTACATGCCCTTCGAGCGCAGGTCGGCCATCTGGGTCTCGACCAGTTCCGGGGTGACGGCGCCGTTCCAGTACCAGTACACCGTCGGCCGGCTGTCCCGGCGCGGGTCGGCGAAGTGCTTGGGCGCGAAGCCGGACTTCCGGGCGGCATCGGCGGCCGCCGGCTCCGCTGCGTCGGCGGTGGCCACGCCGGTGCCGGGCAGGCCGACGGCGAAGACGGCACCGGTCGCGCCGGCGGCCACGACGAATCGGCGTCTGGTCAGGTCGGATTCGGACAACGGGAACTCCATCGTTCAGGGTGAGGGTGGTTGTCGGGTGTGCCCGGGCGGTACGGCCCGAGCGGATGGGTGCCCGGGCCGTGCGGCCCGGGCAGGCTGGTGTGTGCCGTGGCCGCGTGCGGGCCCGGGCCGGTGGGTGCCGTCGGCCGGCGTGCGTCCCGGACACCGTCAGCCGGCGGAGAGCTCGGCCACCTCGGCGGCCGACAGCGCACGGTTGTGCAGGCGGAAGTCGGCGATCGCGCCGTGCAGGTACGGGTGGGTGGAGTTCTGTGAACGGCCCAGGTAGTTGCGCGTGCTGGCACCGAGCAGCAGCGGGCTGGTGGCCATGGCGGCGTTGCGGCCGACTTCGGCTCCGTCGACGTACAGCACGCCGGTGCCACCCCCCAGGGTGACGGCGACGTGGGTCCACCCGCCCTCGGGCAGTGGCCCGGCGGCGTCGATCACGTCCTCCCCCTCCATGCCGGAGATCTTGAGCGCGGCGCGTGCCTTGCCGGATCCGGTGCGGGGGGTGAGGTACAGGTAGGTGCTCTTGTGGTACCCGAGGTCGAAGACGCGGGCGGAGTTGGCGATCGAGTCGAGGCGGACGCGGACGCTGACAGTCAGCTCGGACAGTCCGCTGGGAAGCCCCTCGGGGAGCGTGACGTGACCGTCGACACCGTCCAGGAGCACCGCGGCGCGCGTGCTGTCCGTGGTCCAGGCGGCGCCCGCGGTCAGCTGGGCACGGGGGAAGTTCCGGGTGCTGTCGGCCGTGGTGTCGCCCTTGCCCTCGTCGAGTGGGTAGCGGGCGATGTCGCGTTCGCGGCCCGGGCGGGGGGTGACGGCCCAGTAGACGTTGTAGTTCTGGTGGTGGATCTTGTAGAAGGGCCGCAGCGGCACCTCTCGGCCATCGGCCACGGCGGTGAACTCCAGCGGGACGCCCGCCACCGGCCGCAGGGACTTCGGCCGGATGTCGGGGATGGTCGCGAGTTCGGTTCCTCCATAGGCTCCGGCCAGCACGACGGGGCCGTAGGAGAGTGACCGCACCTGCGGGTTGTCCGGGGCCGGCTGCCAGACCGGCTCCCGGGGGAAGATCAGTTCCACCGTGTCGCCGCGTCGCCAGTGGCGCTTGATCGTGAGGTACCGGCCCGGTCGGGCGGGAACCCCGGCCGGGCGGCCGTTGAGCCGGACGGTGGCGCGGTCACCACTGGCGGCGAGCCAGGCGGGGACGCGGATCTTCAGGGCGAAGCGCGCGTCGCCGGCGGTGACGGTGATCCGGGTGCGATCGGTCTCCGGATGGCCGGTCTCCTGACGGAGTGTCACGTCCTTCTCGGCCCAGGCCACTTCGGAGGGGACGAACAGGTTCACGTACAGCGCGTCGGCGTCCCGTCCGGCGGAGCGGAAGTAGATGCTGTCGGCGAACTTGGTGTGCGTCTCCATGCCGGTGCCGTGGTCGCAGGAGAAGTTGTCGTAGTCGCTGCTGTAGCTGCCCGGCGCGGCACCGAGTCCGCCCTTGGGCTGCCGCCGGGAACCGGCCCACAGGCCCGTGTAGTAGGTGACGAAGCCGTGCTCGGAGTCGGGGTCCTGCTCGCCCAGCATCTGGTTGTAGAGCGTCCACTCGTAGTGGTCCATGTACGCGGCGGTGGCGGGGTCGTGCAGGAAGAGCTGCCGGCCGAGCTTGAGCATGTTGTAGCTGTTGCAGTTCTCGCAGGTGTCCTCGGACAGTCTGCTGACGATCTCACCGGGCGGCCCGAAGAACTCCTGGTTGGAGTTGCCTCCGATGGCGTACGAGTGGTGCCGGACCACCGTCTCCCAGAAATGGGTCGCGATGTTCAGGTAACGCCGCTCCCCCGTCGCCCGGTAACTGCTCACCGCACCCACGATCTTGGGGATCTCGGTGTTGGCGTGCCGCCCCGCGAGTTCGTCACGGCCCGCGGCCAGCGGCGCGTAGAGCTCCTCGTGGTCGAAGCGTCGCGCGGTACGCAGCTGCGCGGGGTCGCCGGTCACGAGGTACAGGTTCGTCAGCACCTCGTTCATCCCACCGAACTCGACCCGCAGCAGGGACTGCATCCGGTCGGGGGCGAGGGGCGCCGTGCGGGAGTCCACCCAGGAGGCCATGGCCGTCAGCACGGTCAAGGCCTGTTCGTTGTCGCTGAGCTGGTACTGGTCGAGGAGCCCGGCCATGATCTTGTGCAGCGTGTAGTAGGGCGCCCAGGGCTTGGCGCCGGCTTCGAGCTGGTCGAAGACGTCCTCCGGGAAGGCGGAGAGGTAGCCCGGGCGGAATCCCGCCGCCGGCGCGTGTTCCTGGCACTCGGCGAGCGCCGCCACCAGGTGACGCGCCTTCTGGGCGTAGGCGTCGTCCCCCGTGTTGGCGTGGGCCTGGGCGAGTGCGGACAGCAGGTGGCCGGTGCTGTGGCCACGCAGCAGCACGTCCGGGGCCTCCCAGCCGCCGCAGGGCTCCGCGGTCGACGGCAGGCCGACATTGAGCCGGAAGGTGTGCAGCAGCCGCTCCGTGTCGACGAACGACAGATAGGAGCAGGTACGCCGCATGTTGGCGAGGAACGGGCTCTCCAGGAGCCGGACGGCGGACAGCGGAAACGGCCGCAGGGCCGGCCGGACGACGCCCGCGACGGGTTCGGGACCGGTGTGGACGGACGGACCGGCGTTCGGGGCGGCGGATGCCGCGACGGCCGTCGACGGTACCGCGGCCGGCGCGGTGGAGGCGGCTGCCGCGGCGGTGACGGTCAGGACGTGGCGACGGGTGGGTCTGGACGCATGGGGTCGCGCGGACAAGAGCCGGGCTCCTTCGGGGAGGGAAGAGTGACTCGGTGACGGGCCGACGCGTGCACGGGGCGGCGGGACGCGACGCCCCTTCGAAACAGCCGTCTCCGCGACACATGCGTTGAAACGTTTTTGTCAGCCGAACGGAAAAGTAAGCGGAGCTTTCATGCGCGTCAAGGGTTCCGCCGGTGCGAACCGGCTCCAAAAGTTCGCGTCACGCCACCGCATCCGCAACGTACTTGCTGGTAACAGCCCTTCTCGGTGTCATCGCCGAACGATCGGACGATCCGCCTCCGCCGAAGCCTTGCGACCGCACCGTGGGCTGCGTATGTTCCAGGCTGGCAATTAAAACGTTCAAATGAGGCCGATGAGACACACACCTGGGCAGGAAGACACCTCGGAGCACGGCAGCCTGCGGCGGCGGGCTCTGCTCAAGATGACGGCGGCGGCCGGTGCCGCGGCGGCCCAGCCGGCGGCCACGGCCGCGGTCGCCCCCGCGGCAGGGGCGTCGACGGCGACAACCGGCTCCACGGCGAGGAAGCCCGGCGGCGCCTTCGCCCGTTCGTTCGCCTCCCCCGGAGCACGGGTACGGCCCAGGTTCCGCTGGTGGTGGCCGGACGCGCTGGTCGACCCGGAGGAGATCAAGCGGGAGATCGACCAGATAGCTGCCGCCGGTTTCGGCGGCGTGGAGATCGCGGCCGTCACCCACAGCGTCTCCGAGCCGATCGACCCCTCCCGTCATGGGTGGGGCACACCCGCCTGGGTCGCCGCCGTCGAGACGGCCCTGCGTCAGGCCAGGAAGCGCGACATCGTCGTCGACCTCACCATCGGTCCGGCCTGGCCGGCCGCCGTTCCCGGGATCACACCCGACAGCAAGGCCGCGATCAAGGAGCTGGCACACGGCGTCGCCGTCGTTCCCGGCAGAACGGCGTTCACCGGCCCGCTCCCCGAGCCCGTGACCGCCCCCAGCTCCGGGGTGACCGCCCGCAAGGTGCGGTCCGTGCACGCCGCCCGCGTCGTCGCCGGGACCTCGCCCACCGCCTTCCCCGCCCGGCTCGAGAAGGACTCGGTCACCGATCTCACCTCCCGTGTCTCGGAGGACCGGCTCGAGTGGACGGCGCCGGACGACGGCGCCTGGCTCGTCATCGCCTGCTACGAACGCGGCTCCGGCCAGCGCCCCGAGGGCCCCGCGCACACCAGCCCGCTGAGCTATGTCGTCGACCACTTCAGCGAGGCCGGCACGCGGGCCGTGATCGACTTCTGGGAGAACCGCATCCTCACCCCGCGCATGCGCAAGCTGCTGCGCGAGACCGGAGGCGCGCTCTACGAGGACTCCATCGAGATCGAGACGCACGCGACGCTGTGGACGCCGGGCATCATGGCCGAGTTCGAGCGCCGCATGGGCTATTCGCTTCTGCCCTATCTGCCGGTGCTTCTCGAGACGAAGGAGAAGTACGCCTTCGCGTTCGACGACGCCACCAACAAGGCCGTCCGCCGTGACTACATGGACGTGGTCACCGAGCTGTACATCGAGAACCACCTGCTTCCGGTGCAGAAGTGGGCGCACAGCCTCGGCCTTCAGCTGCGCATCCAGCCGTACGGCCTGGAGACCGACGCGATGTACAAGGCAGCGCTGCTGGACCAGCCGGAGGGTGAGTCGCTCGGGTTCAAGAACCTCGACGACTTCCGCTGTCTGGCCGGCGGCCGTGACATGGGCGGCAAGCTGGTGCTGTCCAACGAGGCGGGCGGCACCGCGGGCGGCGCCTACGCGACCACCTGGGACGCCACCCTCAAGAAGCTCGTCACCCAGTACGCGGCCGGCGTCAACCAGGCCGTCTTCCACGGCTTCGCGTACGCCGACGCCCCGGGTGCGGCGTGGCCCGGCTTCGCCGCCTTCTCGCCGTACGACGGCGGTGCCGGCTACGGCGAGGCCTGGGGTCCCCGCCAGCCGACCTGGGGTCACGCCGCCGACGTCGCCGGCTACCTGAGCCGCACGCAGCAGGTCCTGCAGACCGGCGTCAACAAGGTCGACATCGGCGTGCTGTGGCAGAAGGGGTACGCCGGTTCCGGGCTCGGCGCCTCCTGGTTCACCGGCGACGGCGTTCCGGTCGGCTGGACGCACCTCTTCCTCAGCCCGCGCCTGCTCTCCCTGCCCAGCGCCGTGGTGCGCGACGGCCGCCTCGCACCCGACGGCCCGGCGTTCAAGGCGCTCCTCGTCGACGGCGACGTCATGATCGGCCGTGAGCACACACTGCAGCTCGATGTCGCCGAGAAGCTCGTCGGCTACGCCAGGAAGGGCCTTCCGATCATCGTCATCGGGGACTGGAAGGACGGGCACGTGCCCGGACTGCCGAAGGAGGGCGACAACGAGCGCCTGCTGAAGCTGATCTCCGAACTGCTCGCGCAGCCCAGCGTGTCCAACGTCCCCGACCGCCCCGACGTCCCGCAGGGCATCGCCGCGCTGGGTCTGAAGCGCGACGTCGAGTACGCACAGTCGTCGATGCTGCTGCACGCCCACCGGGCGGACACGGAGGCCGACTACTACTTCTTCGCCAACGACGCGGTCGGCAAGAAGGGTTCGACCGGCACGCCCATCAGCCACGACGTCACGCTCACGACCCGCAGGCCGGACGTGGTCCCCTACGTGCTGGACGCCTGGACCGGCACGATCGAACCGCTCGCCACCTACACGCGCCTCGACGACGGACGCATCCGGCTCCGCATCGCGCTGGAACCGGGAGCCACGACGATCATCGCGACGGCCCGGCCCGGCAAGTGGATACCCGGCCCCGCGCCCCGCTGGCACGCGACGTCCAGCCAGGCGTCCGAGGTCCGTCGCGCCAAGGGCGGCCGGCTGGAGATCCGCGACACGCGGCCGGCCACCTACACCACGACCCTCCAGGACGGCGCCACCGTCAGCGCGACCATCGAGAAGGTCGCCGAGCCGATCGAGCTCACCCGCTGGAAACTGAGCGCCGAGGACTGGACGCCGGGCGTCACCGCGTCGAGCACCACCAAGACCCGGCGCACCGTCGAGCTCGACGGCCTCAAGCCCTGGCCCGAGATCCCGGAGCTGACCGATGCCTCGGGCATGGGCAGGTACCGCACCACGGTGAAGCTGGGCGCCGCCTGGACCGGCGGCCACGGTGCCCTGCTGGAACTGGGCGAGGTCTACGACACCTACCGGGTCACGGTCAACGGACGCGCCCTGCCGCCCGCGGACCAGCTGACCACCGTCGTCGACGTCGGCCCCTACCTGCGCCGCGGCACCAACACGATCGAGGTGGAGGTCGCCACCTCGCTGATCAATCGGCTGCGCGTCTCCAACGCCCCGGTGTTCGGGGCGGCCAAGAAGCAGAACTACGGACTCGTCGGCCCGGTGCGACTCGTTCCGTACGGCCGGGCCGTCGCCGACAGCTGACCGTCCGCTCTCCGGCCGGCCCCGCCCCTTGCCGCCGGTGCTCCGAGGACGGCCAGGGCGCTCGAACGCGACCTGGCCGACGGTCCGGAAGGCGCTGTTGGTCACGGTGTACCGGGCGAACGTGTGGGCGTTCGCCCGGTAGGGCGACCCGGTAGGTCGTGGCGTACGAGACGGTGGCGACGGAAGCCTCATTGAGCGGTACGTCGGCGCGGGCGAAGGCGGCGAACGCTGCGCTGTCGCCCCCGATGACGAGCGTCTTGGCCTGCTTGGTGCCGGAGGGCAGACCGGCGTACGCCCGGGCGGAGCTCTCGTCGGCGTGGGCCACGAAGCCGAACGGCAGCGCGACGGCCGCTGCCCGGCGAGCACACGGTCCTGACACGTGGTGAATACCCGGTACCCCGTCAGAGGTGCGGGTGCGAACCATGACCCGTTGCCTTTTCGTGATCACACGGACGTCGGTAGCCCCGCGACCGGCCGATGGCGCTACACGGCCGTGGGCATGTCCGCCGTCCACGACGACTGCCGGTCGATCGCGGCCGCTGCCGTGCGCAGCACCGCCACGGCCTGGTCCAGGAACGGGTTCGGATCCCCCGACCGCCGGACGGCGAACACCCTGCGGACGTAGGCGGGGTTGGCGAGCCGGATCAGATGCACGTCCTCCGACTTGCTCAACGCGAGTTCGGGCACGATGGCGACGCCCAGCCCGTTCCGCACCAGCTCGAAGGGGAGGTTGTAGTCGTTGGTACGGAAGAGGACCTCGGGCTGGAAGCCTCCCTCGGCACAGATGCGAAAGAGGGAGCGGGCCGCGTCCGTGTCCTCCCGGTAGCAGATCCAGCGTTCCGCCGAGAGATCACCGACCTGCACCCGTTTGCGGCGGGCCAGCCGGTGCCCCTTGGGCACCAGGACGTACAGCGGCTCCTCCAGGATCAGGTTCCTTTCGAGGTCCGACGGATCGTTGCGCGGTACCGTGCCGTACTCGAAGATCACGGCGAGGTCGAGGCGGCCCTCCGCGACGGCGGGCAGAGTGACCGGCGGATCGCCCTCCTCGTAGCGGACGTCGACGTGCGGGCGGTCTCGCAGGAAGTCGGTGAGGACGGCCGGCATCAGACGGAAGCCCGCCGACCAGAAGCTCCCCAGATGCAGGCGCCCGCGCTCGGCCGCGGCGAAGGACCGCATCTCGTCCTCGGCGGCCTCCAGATCGGCGAGCAACCTGGACGCCCTGCGAGCGAGTTGGGAGCCGGCGGCCGTCGGCCGGACGCTGCGGGGTGAGCGCTCGAACAGCGGCACTCCGAGGGCCCGCTCCACGGAGGCGATCTGCTGGGAAACGGCTGATGGGGAGTAGCCGAGACGACGGGCCGCGGTGCGCAGCGAACCGGTGGCGACCACATCGCGGATCGCCTGCAACTGAATCGGGGTCAGCATCAGCAGAACTTAACAACGATTCCGTCCACGACGCCATGGGCCTACGCCGTGGAAGTCCCGTGCCACCGGGAGAAGTCAGCCGCTGAACAGCTCCCCAGCTGGTGAGATCGAGATCGCGCCTGCCGTCGAGCGACAGCTCAGCTGAACAATGTGTGCCGCAACGTTCATTCTGATTCATCTTGTGTTGTGGGTCTCCCTGCCGCAGATTGAGCGGCATTGACCGGCCAGGACATGGCCGGCCCACCCAGGGAAGGGCACTGCCATGGACATACGGCTCCCCGGGCCGCACGCCCGCCGGACGAGGCGCGCCACAGTCGCGGGCGTGGCGCTGGCCGGACTTCTCCCGCTGCTGGCCGCGTGCGGCGGCACGTCCTCCACGGACGCGGCCCTGCCGGGATCCGCAGGGGAGGGACCGGCCGCACAGAAGAAGGATCCGAAGCTCGCGGCGCTGCTCCCGCAGAAGGTCCAGGACTCCGGTGAACTCGCCGTTGCGGAGGGTGACGACTACCCGCCCCTGGTTTCCCTCGGCTCGGACAACAAGACGCTGGTCGGCATGGAGCCGGAGCTCATGAGGGCGATCGGCCAGGTGCTCGGCGTCGAGGTGAAGTTCTCCAAGGCGAACTTCGACAGCATCATCGGCGGCGTCCAGTCACGCCGCTACGACCTCGCGATCCAGGCCATGCTCGACAAGCCGGAACGCCGGGAGCACGTGACGTTCGTCGACTACTTCAAGACCAGCAGCGCGATCCTGGTACAGGAGAAGAACGCGGAGACGATCGGGACGCTGGCCGATCTGTGCGGCAGGACCGCCGCGGTGGAGAACGGCACGGCCCAGGTCGACGACGTCGAGAAGCAGGCCCAGAAGTGCGAGGCCGCCGGCGAGCCCGCCGTGGAGCCGCTGGTGTTCCCCGACTCCATCGGCTGCTTCCAGGCCCTGTCCACCGGCCGTGCCGACGCCTTCGTCGGCGGCACGCCCACCGTCGCCCATCAGGCCAAGCAGTCCCAGGGCCGGCTGCGCCAGGTCGGCGAACCGTATCGCTTCCTGCCCTACGGAATCCTGGTGAACAAGCAGGACGAGGAGATGGCCGAGGCCGTGCGACAGGCCCTGCAGAAGCTCATGGACAACGGGGCGTACGCGGAGATCCTGAAGCGCTGGGACGTCGAATCAGGAGCCCTCGACAGCGCCACGGTGAACGGCGGCACCCCGTCATGAGCGACTCCGCCCTTCACACCACCCGGGTGATCAAGACGACGGGTGCCCGCAGGGAGCTCGACGCGGTGCCGGTGCGGCGGCCGGGCCGCTGGATCGCCTCGGCGGTCCTGATGTTCCTGTTGGTCTTCCTGTTGGAGGGCTGGGCCTCGAACGAGCGGATGCAGTGGGCGACGGTCGGTGACCATCTCTTCGCGCCCGTCGTCCTCGAAGGACTGGCCACCACGCTCTGGCTGACGGCGGCCGCCATGGCCATCGGCATCGCGGGCGGTGTCGCACTGGCCGTGATGCGCCGGTCCGCCAACCCGCTGCTGTCCCGGCTGAGCTGGCTGTACATCTGGGCGTTCCGTGGCACCCCCCTCCTGGTCCAGCTACTGTTCTGGTACTTCCTCGCCGCGGTCGTCCCGGAAGTCGGCCTGGGCGTGCCCTGGGGACCGACCTTCGTCGAGTCCGACACGAACGCGCTGGTGACCCAGACAACGGCCGCACTGCTCGGGCTGGGGCTGCACGAGGCCGCGTACATGGCGGAGATCGTCCGCTCCGGCATCGCCTCGGTGGACGAGGGGCAGACCGAGGCCGCGAACGCGCTCGGCATGACCCGGCGTCAGACGCTTCGGCGCATCGTGCTGCCGCAGGCGCTGCGCGTCATCATCCCGCCGACCGGCAACCAGGTCATCTCCATGCTGAAGACGACCTCGCTGGTATCGGTGATCGCGGTGCCGGAACTGCTCACCTCCATCCAGGCGATCTACTCCCGCAACTTCCAGCAGATCCCGCTGCTGACCGTGGCCTGCGCCTGGTACCTGCTGGCCGTCTCCGTACTGAGTGTCGGCCAGTACTACTTGGAGCGCCGTTACGGACGCGGCGCGAGCCGTGATCTGCCGCCCACGCCGCTGCAGCGTCTGCACGGCGCCTTCGCCACTCGCCGGCCCGCCCTCAAGGAGCACCGATGACACCGGCCAACGCCTCACCTGTCGTACGCGCCGAGGGAGTGCACAAGAGTTTCGGCAGGACCGAGGTGCTCAAGGGGATCGATCTGACGGTCGCCGCCGGGGAGGTCATGTGCCTGGTCGGCCCGTCCGGGTCCGGCAAGTCGACCTTCCTGCGGTGCATCAACCACCTGGAGACCATTGACGCCGGACGGCTGTACGTACGCGGCGAACTCATCGGCTACGAGGAGCGTGACGGCCGCGTGCACCAGCTCACCGACGCGGCGATCGCACGGCAGCGGCGCGGCATCGGCATGGTCTTCCAGCGCTTCAACCTCTTCCCGCACATGACCGCGCTGGAGAACGTCATGGAGGCCCCGGTCCTGGTCAGGAAAGAGTCCAAGGCCGAGGCCCGGGAGCGCGCCCAGGCCCTGCTGGCACGGGTCGGTCTGGCCGGCCGTGCCGGCTCCTACCCGTCCCAGCTGTCGGGCGGCCAGCAGCAGCGCGTGGCGATAGCCAGGGCCCTGGCGATGCGGCCGGCACTGATGCTGTTCGACGAGCCCACCTCCGCGCTCGACCCCGAGCTGGTCGGCGAGGTCCTCGATGTGATGCGCGCACTCGCCGACGAGGGCATGACGATGATCGTCGTCACTCACGAGATGGGCTTCGCGCGGGAGGTCGGCGACTCGCTCGTGTTCATGGACGGCGGTGTCGTCGTCGAGTCCGGCACGCCCGCCGATGTGCTCGGCTCTCCCCGCCACGCACGCACCCGGGCCTTCCTCGGCAAGGTCGCCTGACCGGTTCGGCCCCTCCCCCACGGCAACCCCATCGTTCTCGTCCCGCAAAGGAAAGACCCATGCCCAGTGTCCTCGTCGTCGGAGCCGGCGTGCTCGGTGCCTCCGTGGCGCACCATCTGGCGAAGGCCGGTGCCCGCGTCACCGTGATCGAAGCCGGTGGGCCGGCCGCCGGCACGTCCAGCGCCACCTTCTCCATCGACGTCAGCCACCTCAAGACACCGCACAGCTACTACACCTTGAACCGGCACGGAGCGGAGCTGCACCACCAGCTCGGCGAGGAACTCGACGGGTCGGACTGGCACCACCGCGTTCCACTGGTGCAGTGGGGCCACACCGAGCAGGAGCAGCACGTCATTCGTGAGCGGGCCGAGCGGCTGCGCGGGTGGGGCCACGCGTGCCGCACCGCCGACCGCTCCGAACTGGACGAGCTGGCCCCGGGGGTCTCCCCCGCCGCCTGCCGCGCCGACGAACTGGTCGTCCATGAGCAGGCCTCATGGTACGACGCTCCGCTGTTCACCCGACGGCTGCTCGACCGGGCAGCACTGCGCGGCGCCGACATCCGGTACGGGCTGCGTGTCACCAGCGTCCTGCGCACGGGCGAGCGCGTCACCGGCGTGGTGGCTGAGGGCCGCCGCTTCGAAGCGGACTGGGTGGTCAACTGCGCGGGGCCGGACGCGGGGCGCATCGCCGCGCTGGCGGGCGCGTCCCTACCGCTGAAGCGTGTGCCGGGGCTCGTCGGTGAGAGCACGCGACTGCCGGAGCAGGACCGGCTCGGGGCGATCCTGGCCACGCCCGGTGTCGATCTGCGGCCGGCGCCCGACGGGCGGGTCGTCTCGATCTCATGGCCGGTGGACGCCATGCTGCCGCCGGATGCCGAGGGTACGGCGGACGCGGCGCGGCAGGCTGCCCCCGCGCTGGAACGGGAACTGCACCGCTTGGGCCGCGAGGTGTTCACGCCCCTGCGCGCCGCCGGGATGGCGGGCGTGCGGCTGGGAGTGCGTCCGGTGCCGGCGGACGGGCTTCCTCTCGTCGGCTGTGCCGCCGCGACTCCCGGTCTTTACACGGTCGTCACGCACAGCGGTGTGACCCTGGCGCCGGCACTCGGTCTGCTCGCCGCGCATGAAATCGTCGAGGGCTCTTCCGCCGCGGAGCTCGCGGACTACCGCCCGGACCGCACTCCCGCCACGGACGTGGCCGACGAGAGCGTGCGGGTCATGAGTGGGGCAGCCGCGATCACGGCGGCCTGAGCAGGACGGCGCCTCAGCGAAGGCACTACGGCGGCAGGCGCCTGACCGGGAAGAGATCGCACCCGGTCAGGCGCCTTGATGTGGAGACGTGCCGTGCTCAGCTGCCGGAGCAGAAGGGGTACGGGTCGAGGCCGAACGACTTGGTGACGTCGACCCCCTTCTGGATCTTGACGACGGCGGAGTCGGACCGCCAGCCGTCCTTGGTGACGAGAACCGTCACGGGGCTCTGCTGCTTGTCCAGCCACAGCTGGTAGACGCCGTCCTTGCCCGTCGTCACGGTCTGGGACGCCTTGGCGGACGACAGGACGACCGTCACACCCTCCAGCGGCTCCGCCGATCCCGAGCACTTGGCCGACGTGACGACGCCGGAGATCTTGCCCCACTTGCGGGGCGCCGTGACCGTCATCTTCACCGCCACCGGGTCGACGACGTCGGCCTCGTTCGTGCCGATCTTCAGCGTCGCGTTGTACGTGCCCGGCTGGGTCACCGCGGCTCCGTCCATGGTGACGGTGACGGTCCGCTTCTCGCCCGGCTCCAGAGCGAACCGGTCGTTGTCCACGGACAGCCAGGCGACGTCCGCACCGCAGGCGTCGTAACCGGGCAGCAGCTCACCGGTCGTGCTTCCGACGAACCCGGCGCCGGGCGTGCCGCCGATCCGGTACAGGCCGCAGGTGCTGCCGCCGCGGTAGGTGGCGTGGTTGGAGTTGGGCAGCGCCTCCCAGGCCTGGCCCTCGACGTCGTAGGCGTAGCCGATGTTGGTCGCGGCCTCCCCCGTGTTGCCGCCGGAGATCACCAGCTGGCCGGCGGTCGCCGTGTACCCGGAGCCCCACAGGGCGCCGGGCATGTCGGGCAGCGCGGTCCAGGTGTCGGTGGCCGGGTCGTACTCGTGGGCGGTGGCGGTGGCGCCGTCGGCGTTGCTGATGCCGCCCGCGCAGTACAGCTTGTCGTTGACCTCGCCGCAGGACGACCAGGAGACGGGCAGCGGGTAGGGGGCCTTGGCCTCCCAGCTGTCGGTCTTCGGGTCGTAGGACTGCACCGTCGTCTTGCCGCACGTGCCGTCGTCGCAGCCGCCGACGAGATACATCCTGCCGTCGACGACCGCCGTGCCGGACGCGGCGAGCGGCACCGGGGGCGGTGCCCCGAGGCTCCAGTTGCCGGTGTCCGGGTTGTAGATCTCGAGATCGGTGGCCATGCCGCTGTAGAGCCAGCCGCCGGCGACGTAGAGCTTGCCGTCGACGAAGGCTCCGTTGGGCTTCTGCCGCTGCTGCTTCAGGGGGGAGGCCTGCGACCAGGCCGAGGTGGCCGGGTCGTAGACGTGGACCGACTGGAGCAGCTTGTTGTTGGAGGTACCGGCGACCGAGTAGATCTTGCCGTTGTGGTTGGCGACCAGGTTGTCCATCACGGGCACCGGGAACGCCGTGATGTCGGTCCAGGGTGCGACCATGGTGCCGGCGTCGGCGGGAGCCGTCTGCCGCGGTGTCTGCGCGCCGGACGTCTTCGCGCCGAGCCGGCCGCCGTCGTCCTCGGTGGGGACGAGGAGCTTCTCGGCGCCCTTCTCCGTGTCGTCGCCCTTTCTGGCCCCGCGGTCCCGGTCGGGCACGTCCTGCATCACGAAGTCGCCGCCGGCCTCGGCCAGTCGGACCTGCTTGGACGAAGAGCCGTTGTTGGTGACGGTGAACGTCGCCGTGCTCTTGCCCCCGAGTTCGATGTTGGATGTCACCTCGCTCCGGGACACGGTGATCTCCGTGTCCGCGGCCTGTGCCGAGATGCCGGTCACCAGCAGCGCGGTCAGCGCCGCGACGGCCACGGCGCGCCGTCGTCTCTTTCCGATGGCCATCAGGCCCTCCTTCGCCGGCTCCAGTGGCCGGCGCAGCCGAGTGTGTGTGCTGGGTCGTGTCATCGGTTCGTGCACCCGCCCGCCGGGGTGAGGGTCAGCTCGACGGCTGTGGTGCCGTTCCGCCGCGGCTTCACCCGGGTCATGTCGGGCGTCAGCCCGTCCTTGCCGGCGATCACACGGATGGACTTCACGTCCTGGGCGGGCAGCCAGACACTTGCCTTGCCCTTGCCGTCGGACTTGCGTGCCAGGGCGTTCCTGCCCTCGCCGATCTCGAGGTACGCGCCCGCGAGCGGGGTCGCCTCCTTGTCGCACTTCGCGGACAGGACCGTCACATCGACCTTCGTCCAGCCGCGGGGCGGCGTGACGTCGAGCGCGACGTCCACCGCTGGTGTCGCGTAGGGCGCGTCGCTGTGGATCTGCAGACCGGCGAGGTAACTTCCGGGCTGGTTCAGGTTCCTGGTGTCCGCGGTGACGGTGACGGTGGCCGACTTGCCCGGCTTGATCGTGGCGGGGGCGCCGTCGGAGGACAGCCAGTCCACGTCGCCCGAGCCGCAGGAGTCGGTTCCGGACAGGACCTGCGCGCGGGTCATGCCGGGCCAGCCGCCCGCCCCGCCGCCGATGATGTGGAAGCCGCAGGCGCTTCCGGCCCGGTAGAGCGGGTACTTGGTGTTGGCGATCGGCGACCAGGCGTCGCGCTCCGGGTCGTAGGCGTAGCCCTCGTTCGTGGCGATGCCGGTGACCAGACCGCCCCGGATACCGCCGCTGACCATGAACTTGCCGCCGCCGGAGCTGTAGGCGGAGGCCCAGGCGGGCACCGGCAGAGGGGCGATCGGTGACCAGTGGTCGTGGACCGGGTCGTAGGTGTAGGCCTCCTTGACCAGGCCCTTGCGGGAGTTCATGCCGCCCGCGCAGTACAGCTTGCCGGCGATCGGACCGCAGGTGACCCAGCCGGCCGAGACCGGGTAGTCGGCGACGTTGCTCCAGGTGTCGGACGCCGGGTCGTAGACCTGGACGTCGGTGCGTCCGCAGTCGCCTTCCAGGGTGCCGTTGGCGGGGCCACAGCCGCCGACCATGTACAGCTTGCCGTCCAGGGCGGCGGTGCCGGCGGCGGCGTATCCCTGCGGCGGGGTGGCGGCGCCGGTCCAGGTGCCGGCCTTCGGGTCGTAGACCTCGGTGAGGCCGACGAGCTTGCCGTTGTTGTCCCAGCCTCCGGTGATGTAGAGCTTGTCGTCGATGAACGCGGCTGACGCCCGCTGCCTGGCGGCCCGCAGGTCGGGGAGCGGGTCCCAGCGCTGGTTGATGTTGTCGTAGACGAAGCCCTTCGGCGTGGTGCGGGCGCCGTCGAAGCCGCCGACCGAGTACAGCTTGCCGTCGTGGACACCGATGGACGGGTCCATGAGGCTCGTCGGATACGGGGCGATCGTCGACCAGTTGTCACCCCCGGTGGAAGCCGCCGCGGACACGGCAGCCGGGTCGGGCTGCGTGGCGGGGGCCGCGGGTGCGTCGGTGCGGGGTTCGATCCAGCCCGGGGTGACCTTGGTCTCGACCTCGATGGAGGGCACCTTGCCCGGGTCGGCCGCCGTCCGGGCGGCGAGGGGGTTGCCGCCGTCCTCGGCGGTGCGGGGGGTGACCGGCGCGGTTCCCGTGTTGGTCAGGGTGACCTCGCGGGTGGCCGTGCCGTTCATGCCCTCGGTGATCTCGAACCTGCCGGGATCGGCCTTCAGCCGTCCCGCGGCGAGATCGAAGTCGACCCAGGTGATTCGGCCCTCGGTGGCCTTGATGTTCTTGGTCTTCGCGGTGAACCCGTCGTGCTTCGCGGTCAGCTTCTGCTCGGCCGCCGTCGGCAGGAAGGACCAGTACAGACCGTCGGCCACGGCGTCGTCGCCCGGGGTCGGTCCGGAGCGGCCGGTCGTGGAGGCGCCGTCGGGGCTGCGGACCTCGGTCGAGCCAAGGGGCTTGTCCGTGTTGCGGTCGGTGACCTGCCCTATGACGAGGCTGCCGGGGACCGGCTCGCAGGCCGGCTCGCCGATCAGGACGTCGTCGATCTCCCACCACATGTCGTACTCACCGGTGTAGTGGAAGCGGACCTGCACGGCGGACTTGCCCGCGGCCTGCGGCAGGGGCAGCCGCATGGACTCCTTGACGGTCGGGTCCTTGTGCTGCCAGACCTGTTCCCAGGTCTTCCCGCCGTCCGTGGAGAGCTCGATGGTGGCGGTGGAGTCGGTCCAGTCCGGGGCGAAGTACTCGGTCTCCATCGCGAGTTCCGGCTCGGTGACACCGGACAGGTCGATCACGGGGGTGATCAGGTACGTGTCCTGGACCTTGCCCGCGGTGTAGAACTTGCTGTTGACGCTCGCGAAGTTGCCCTCGCCGCGCGGGGTGCGGTTGCCGAGCGGGTCCGGGTCGTCGAACTCCCAGGTGCCCCCGTCGGCCTTGTCGACGACGGTCCAGCCCTCGGGCCGCTCCGTGCCGTCGAAGGTCTCGTAGAGCCCCTTGACCGCGTAGCCGGGGGCCTTGCAGCGCTCGATGTTCACCGTGGCCGAGAAGTTCTCGGTACGGGAGGTGCTGAGGTCGACGGCCTTCTGCACGGGCTTGTATCCGGGCACGACGGGCTCGACCGTGAACGTGTAGTCACCGCTCGCGGGGAGGGTGAGCTCGTACTCACCGGTCTTCGGGTCGGTGTACCAGGGCTCGACCGGCAACTGGTCGGCGGTGATCTTGGCGTAGAGCGGCCAGCCCTGGCCGGAGCCGTCCTTGACAGTGCCCTTGAGGGTGGCCTTGGCGGCGGGCTCCAGCGCGAAGTCGGCGGTGACGGTGGCGTCCTCGCCGACCGTGACGTCGGCCGTCTCGGCCACGTAGGTGAAGGAGGACACGGAGACCTGGTAGTCGCCGGCCGACAGCCGCACCGTGAAGGTGCCGTCGGGGCGGGTGGACAGGTCGCGGTCGAACTCGCCGTCCACGGCGACCCGGACGCCGCCGATCGGGTCGCCGGTCTTCGCGTCGGTGACCTTGCCGGAGAGCGTGCCGACGCCGTCGACCGGGGCCTCGGAAATGGCGGACAGTACGTCGAGCTTGCCCTCGCCCCAGACGTTGTTGTCCTCGGCGGTGCCGCCGCAGACGGTGTCGTCCACGTCGACGGCGGTGCCGTCGAGGAGGGCGCGGGTACGGTCGATGTCGCCGACGAGGTCGGGAGCGGCGGACCACATCAGGGCGATGGCGCCCGCGACGTGCGGGGAGGCCATCGAGGTGCCGTTCAACGCCGCGTAGGCGTTGCCGGGGCGCGCGGAGCGCACGGCGACACCAGGGGCGGCGATGTTGGGCTTGACCTCGTCCTCCTCACCCGAACCGCGCGCGGAGAACGAGGCGATGGCGCCGTTCGAGTCGTACGCGCCCGCGGCGTAGGTGGAGATGTAGTCGCCGGGGCTGCCGGATGTCCTGCAGCCCGGGCCGGCGTTGCCGTTGGAGAACATCGGGAACATGCCGGCCGCGGTCCAGGCGTCCACTATGTCGCCGAACCAGGGCTCGGTGGCGGCGCCGTTGTCGTTGCCCCAGGAGTTGTTGACGATGTGGGGCCGCATCTCGGGACGCGGGTCGTTGCCGTCCAGGTCGGTCGGGGCGAGCATCCACTGGGCGGCGGACATGAGGGAGGCCTCGGTGCAGCGGATCGTCTCGCAGCCCTTGGCGGCGATCCACTGGGCGCCGGGGGCGACGCCGATGCGGTTGCCCTCGCCGGCGTCACCGGTCATGGTGCCGATGGTGTGGGTGCCGTGGCCGTTGTTGTCGCACGGCACACTGGAGTCGTCGCACACCTTGGCCGGGTCGAACCAGTTGTGGTTGTGGTCGTAGGTGCCGTCGCCCTTGTTGCCCCGGTAGGAGCCCGCGAGCGCGGGGTGGTTGAACTGGGCGCCGCTGTCGATGCTGCCGACGACGATGCCGCCGCCGGTCGCCTCGAACTCCTCCCAGACGCGGTCCGCGCCGATGGACTCGACACCCCACTCGACCTTGCCGGCCGCCGACTGGACGGCGGGCAGCTTCTTGGTCTCGACGGGGTCGGGCAGCTCGTACGAGCGGTCGGCCTCGACGGAGGCGACCCCGGAGTCGGTGGCCAGCTCCTCGGCGGTCTCCAGCGTGCCGCCCCGGACGAAGACGGTATTGGAGACGTAGAACGCGCTGTAGTCCGCGCCAGATGCCTCGAGCTGCTCGATCACGTCCGCCTGGCTGCGGGCCGCGTTGTCCTTGAGCGCCTTCACGACGAGCTCGCCGCGCTTGGCCCAGTCCTTCTCGCCCTTGGCCTGAGCCAGGTCCGGGCGGTCCTTGAAGCGGACCCAGAAGGACGTGGTCGGATCGTCCTTCATGGCGGAGCGGAGCTCCATCGCCACCTTGTCGTTCGCCGCTGCCTGTTCGGGTACGACCGCGGTGACGACGGCGGTGATCAGGAGGGCGAGTATCACGCCTGCTGCCAGGCCCAATCTGCCTCGACGGATCAGGGGGCCAGTTCTCATGAGGGTCCTCCGGTCGGTCCGGCACGCACTGCCGGGAATCTCGGAGGACGATTCCAAGTTGGCAGGGCACCAACAAGAGAACTCCCCTTGCGGGTTTGCGACTTGTCGGAAGCCCGCCACGCCGGACGGAGATCACCGAGGCGGAAGAGCGCCAGGCCGCCGGAGGTGGGGCAGCTCGCGTCCGCGCACTTCACCCCTCCAAGAACAGAGTTTGTACTCACTGATGACAAACTCGTAGACGCAGCGAGCAAAAGGCCTCTATGGTATGCCACGCCCAGTCGCATTCAGGCATCACACGCACACCAGGCGTCACTTCGGGTCGGCCCACGCCGACCGCAGCACCTCGTCGTCCCGTACCACCGTCATGGGCGGCCCCTCCACGGGGTGGCCCCCGGGGAGGATGCATGAGTTCACGGTCCCGCTCCAGATCCCGCGGACGGCTGGCCGGTCTGGTCGCCGTCTCGTTCCTGTTCGGCTGCTTCACGTCGGCACCGGCCGGCGCCGCCGACACCGCCGACGACCTGCCGCCGCAGGAACCGGGCGTCACACTGCGCGTCTTCGACATCGGACAACCGATGAAGGAGATCTGCGCCCTCAAGCCCGGACAGACCCCTAACGTCGACAAGTTGATGCCCGACATCGACTTCAGCACGACCGAGGACTTCGGCGTCGGCGACAACTTCGTCTCACAGGTGACCGCCAACATCGAGGTGCCCGAGGACGGCTCCTACGCCTTCCGGCTGACCAGCGACGACGGCTCACGCCTGACCATCGGCGACCAGACGGTCATCGATCACGACGGCCTCCACGCGGCCGAGCCCAAGGACGGCAACGCGACACTGACGGCTGGTCATCATGCCTTGCGTATCGACCACTTCGACGCATCCAACGACCAGCAGATCACCCTGGAGTGGAAGCCGCCGGGCTCGGCCGACTTCTCCCTCGTGCCGAACTCCGTCCTGAGCACCGAGGCCGATGTCGTCCGGGTGACGGCCCCCGGCCGCAAGCAGTGCGAGGGCGGCACCGACACCCCGGGCGACGGACTGCCACTGGACGGCGTACACCCCGACTACACGCTGACCGACCTGCGGCCCGACGGCTTCGAACCGAAGGTCACCGGCATGGACTGGCTCCCGGACGGTCGGATGGCCGTCACCACCTGGGGTGGCACCGACAAGACCGAGGGCGAGGTGTATCTCCTCGACAACGTCACCGGACAGACGAGTCCCGACAAGGTGACGGTGAAGAAGGTCGCGAGCGGCCTCAAGGAGCCGATGGGCATCAAGGCTCTGGACGGGGCCCTGTACGTGTCGCAGAAGCACGAGCTCACCGAGCTGCGTGACACCGACGGCGACGACGTCACCGACAAGCAGCGCACCGTGGCGACCTGGCCGTACGGTGGCAACTTCCACGAGTTCGCCTTCGGCATGCTCTACCGCGACGGGCACTTCTACCTCAACCTCTCCGTCGCGATCAACTACGGCGGCGCGACGACGGACCCGCAGCCCGCGCCGAACCGCGGCACCACGATCAAGGTGAACAAGAAGACCGGCAAGGTGACCTATCTCGCCGGCGGCCTGCGCACCCCGAACGGCATCGGCTGGGGCCCCGGCGGCGACATCTTCGTCGCCGACAACCAGGGCGGCTGGCTACCGGCCTCCAAGCTGGTGCGCATCAAGCCCGACCGCTTCTTCAACCACTACACCAACCCGGCCGGCCCGTTCGACGACCAGCCGGTGACCGAACCGGTGCTGTGGCTGCCGCAGAACGAGATAGCCAACTCCCCCAGCACGCCGATCCACCTCAAGAAGGGCCCGTACGCCGGCCAGATGCTGTTCGGCGACGTGACCTACGGCGGGCTGCAGCGCGCCTTCCTGGAGAAGGTCAAGGGCAAGGACCAAGGCGCCGTCTTCCGCCACACACAGGGTCTGGAGGCGGGCGTCAACCGCATAACCCAGGGGCCGGACGGGGCGATCTACGCGGGCGGACTGGGCGCGGGCGGCAACTGGGGCCAGGCGGGCAAGCTGACCCACGGCCTGCAGAAGCTCACCCCCAACGGCGGTAAGGCGTTCGACATCCTGGCGATGCGGGCGAAGTCGGGCGGATTCGAGCTGGAGTACACCCAGCCGCTGTCCCAGGAGACGGCGGACAAGCTCGCCGAGAGCTACCAGGTCGAGCAGTGGCGCTACGTGCCGACACCGTCGTACGGCGGGCCCAAGGTCGACGAGGAGACCCTGGCCGTGACCTCCGCTCGGCTGTCCAAGGACCGGAAGAAGGTCACGCTGCAGATCACGGGCCTCAAGCCGGACCGTGTGGTGCACGTCCGCTCGCCGCGTCCCTTCAGCTCGGCCGAGGGTGAGACGCTGTGGAGCACCGAGGCCTGGTACACGCTCAACGCCATGCCCGGCAAGCAGCCCGCGACAACGTCGTACGAGGCGGAGGAGGCCCAGCGCTCCGGCGGCGCGGGCGTCGCCACCGACCACACGGGCTACTCCGGCAGCGGCTTCGTCGCCGGCTACGGCACCCAGGGCGCGGCCACCTCCTTCACCGTCGACGCGGACAAGAAGGGCACCTACGACGTGGCCCTGCGGTACGCGAACGGTCCGAACCCCTTCACCGGCACCAAGACGGTGAGCCTGTACGTGAACGGCACCAAGGTGAAGCAGTCGAGCCTGCTCAGTACGGGCGGCTGGGCCAACTGGTCCACGCGGACCGAGTCGCTGAAGCTGCGCAAGGGCGCCAACACCATCACCTACCGGGTGGACGAGGGCGACACGGGACACGTCAACCTCGACATGATCAGCGTGCATCCCAAGGGCGAGCGCGTCGTCCTGTTCGACGGCGCGGACCGCGCGGCATGGCAGCACACGGACGGGCGCACCGCGCAGTGGCCGCTGACGGACGGCGGGATGGAGGTCTGCTGCGGCGACCTGCGCACGAAGCAGGCGTTCGGTGACTTCAAGCTCCACACCGAGTTCTGGCTGCCGGAGCTGCCCCCGGAGGTGACCGGCCAGAACCGGGCCAACAGCGGCATCTATCTCCAGGAACGCTACGAGATCCAGGTCCTGGACTCGTTCGGCGACACCACACCCGCCGACGACGAGGCCGCCGCCATCTACAAGCAGAAGGCCGCCGACGCCAACGCCGCCCGCCCGCCGGGCACCTGGCAGACGTACGACATCACCTTCCGCGCGGCACGCTTCGACGACAAGGGCGTCAAAACGGAGGACGCCCGCGTCACGGTGGTGTGGAACGGCGTGACCGTCCACGACAACGTGGCCATCAGCGGCCCGACCGGCGCAGGCGCTCCGGAGGGGCCGACCGCGGGCGCCATCCGCCTCCAGGACCACGGCAACAAGGTGCGGTATCGCAACATCTGGATCGAGCCGCTGTCGTAACGGCTCACGAGGATCACGAGGCGGGGGGGGGGGCGACCGCACCCCCGGGCCCCCCCCACACCGCGACAGCCCGGGCTAACCACAACCACACCGGGCCCCCCCCCCCCACCACCACAACACCGGCA
>NZ_JBHXNW010000043.1:0-20209 GCF_042717365.1 Streptomyces sp. NPDC058534 | reverse complement strand
TCACTCTCTGGGTCTTTTGTGGCCTGCGCGCGCTCTCTCCTGCGCGGCGGGGGGGGGCGGGCCCCCCCCCGCCGCCCCCCCCCCCCCCCACCGCTGTTTCGCGCGGGTGTCACAGCCGTACCCGGGTCCGCCCCGCGGGCACCTCTGTCCTGCGCGGACGCCCGCGCTCCGGGAACACCTCTATGTGCGCCCGTCCATCCGCGTTGACCTCGAAGGAGGCCCCGGCCCTGTGGAGCAGGAAGTCGCGGACCGTGACGCGGGCGCCATTGGCCCGGAACACCACCCTGCCGTCCCGGACGAGTGTGGTCCGCTTCGGCCCCGCGGAGACGGAGTACGTGTGCCCCCGCAGTCGCACGTTGTCGATGCTGTTGGTGCCGGGCAGTGAGAGGGTGCCGAACACGATGCCCGAGGGGTCGCCGTCCCAGGGGTTGTCGGAGATCAGTTCGTGCAGGCTCTGCACGGCCATCGAGTTGGCCCAGGAGTAGGTGCGCCAGGCGGTGTCGACGGCGGAGTCCATGATCGGCTGTCCGGGCTCGGGGTCGAAGGACTCGGGGAACCAGTCCTTGTCCCAGGCGTCGAGGTACATCGCGGTGCTCCGGGCGGCGAACTCACCGGCCACGTCGTCGAATCCGTACCGCTTGACACCGTCGTACACGGTGACGTTCATGGGGGGCCAGGCGGCGCCCTTCCACTGCTCGGCGGCGTTGTTCTCACCGTATCGGTCGAAGAATCTGTAGTGCTCGGAGCGCGGGTTCACCGGGCCGCCGCTGCAGTAGGCCGGGTCGTTGCGGGCGACGCTCGGGATGACGTACTCGCCCCAGAACTTCTCCGGGTCGAGCAGGTGCTCCCGCACCAGGATCTTCGCCCTCTCCCGGGTCGCGATGCCGGCGAACAGGGGGTAGAAGACGGTCGGTGTGACCACCTCGTTCCAGGTCCCGTCGAGGTAGCGGCTCAGGTACATGCGTCGCCGCGGATGCCACAGCCGCTCGTTGAGCAGCCGCCGGATCGTCTCGTACCGCGCGGTGAACCGGGCCGCGTCCGCCTTCTCTCCCAGCACGCGGGCCATCCTCGCAGGCGTCTCGGCCATCAGCGCGTAGTACGAGTTGAGTGCCACGTCGGTGAGGTCGGTGTTGTCGCGGAGGTCCCCGCTGCCGCGCTTCTTGGCCCAGATACACCACCTGGGAGTAGAGGTTCGGTTCACGGTGAAGCACCGCAGGTCGCCCGTGTCATGAACCATTCGGCCACGACGCCTGGCGGATAAAACGATTCACAAGTCCGTGAGTTGCCGCGGCCGGGTGAACGGGGTCAGGCGGTGATGTGCCACACCGCCCACACCGCGCAGACCCGGGCGCTACACGCCTAGCTGCGCCGGCGCAACGCCAACTCCCGGCACCCCGAGGTCCTGGCCTCCCAGCGACGCGAACGCGCTCGCGTCCGCAGCGAGAAAGGCATCCGTTTCGGCGGCCGGCTTCGGTCCCTGACTGCCTGAGGGCCGGTGGCACCGGGAATCCTCCGGTGCCGGGCGGGAGGCAGCGCGTCAGACATCACTGCTGCCGAGGCAGCGGGCCGCGAGCGCGGTGACGTGGGACGCCAGGTCGGACAAGGATGGATCGCTCAGCCCGGCGGCATGCGCCAGCCGGGCCACGTCGTCCACCCAGATGCCGGTGGCCCGGTCACCCTCGCTGATGCGGGCGAAGCCCCGGTCCAGCAGGCCGCGGGCCTCGGCGTCGCGCTTCCGTGCCACCGCTTTGACCGCGCCGAGGGCATTGGCCAGGGCACTGGCGGGCCGTGACCACTCGCCCTCACGGGCGCGTGCTGCCGGATTGTCCGCGTCGTAGTACAGGTCGTCCGCGACCGAGGCGGTGCGGACATCCAGGTCGAGCCGCCAGAACAGCGGCACCCCCACGAAGCGGACGAACAGCAGGCGGCGGCGGTCGGAGCGGTGGAAGTCCGGGTCGCTGCGGGCGCTGTCGACTGGCCGGACCTCTCCCAGCGCCTCCATCATGTGGGCCAGGCAGTCCGGGAACCGCGCATCCGGCACCACCCACGCGATATCGATGTCGCTGAAGGCGTCTGCGGTGCCCGACGCCAGCGAGCCGATCAACTTCGTCACTGAACCCGGACAACACCGTTCCAACGCGATGCGCACCTCGGCGGCCAAAGCGGCACGACCGGTCGCCCTCGTCATGCGGTACACCGTAGTCCGACCCGTCTCACCCCGACCACTCAGCAGTCCGCACCGAAACCGACTGCCCAACCGGTGATCGTTTCCGGTCACGGCACTCCGAGCGCGGCCAGGGCACCGGCCAGCAGGAAGATCACGCGGGTGACGTCAAGGGGTCGGCGCGGGCCGATCACATCTGTCTCTTCGGGCCTGCCGCGGACGTGCGGAAACACGTGTTCCGCGGCAGCGCGCAGGCGTTGCCGCGGAACACGTGGTGAGGGGCCGGCCAAACCCGGCCGGGGCGGGGTGTACCGCCGGTTCAGCGCTCCAGTACGGTCGTCCGGTTCAGCGGGAGATGCAGCGTCTCGCGGAACGAGCACAGGACCACGACGGCGGACACCGCGGCCAGTGCCATGAGGTAGAAGCCGGGGGCCAGCGGCGTGCCGGCGAGGGAGACCAGTCCGGTGGCGACGAAGGGTGCGGTGCCGCCGAAGAGGACGTAGGCCGCCGTGTAGCCGATCGCCGAGCCGCTGGCGCGCAGCTGCGCGGGGAACATCTCCACCATCGCGGGCACGTTGGAGGTGCCGATCACCGAGACGAGCACGGCGAGCACGGCCGTGCCGGCGATGGCGCCGCCGAGTCCCCGGCCGATGAGCCAGAACGCGGGCAGCGTCGTCACCGCGAATCCGACGCAGGCGGCGAGCAGCATCGGTTTGCGGCCGAACCGGTCGCTGGCCGCGGCCATCACCGGACAGGCGACGCTGTAGGCGAGCATCGCGATGACACTGGTGAGCATCGCCTGGGACTTGGTGTAACCGACCTCCTCCGACATGTAGGCGATCATGTAGCTGCTCATCAGGTAGTAGGAGACAGCGTTGGTGATGCTGTACCCGAACAGCGTGAGTATCTGCCTGCGGCAGGCACGCCACGCCCCCCGCAGGGGCGCGTCCTGCACCACATCGCGCCGCTCCATCGCTCGGAACACCGGGGTGTCGTCGATACGGCTGCGCAGGTAGAGACCGATGAGACCGAGCGGACCGGCCAGCAGGAACGGGATGCGCCAGCCCCAGCTCTCGAGGGCGGACTCACTGAGCGTGGACGTGATCACCAGACCGGTCAGCGCGCCGGCGACGGAGGCCAGGCCGACCGTGAGCGCGACGACGCTCGCGTACCGGGCGCGGCGGCCCTCCGGGGCGTACTCCATGATGAACGCGGAGGCGCCGGTGTACTCGCCGCCCGTGGAGAACCCCTGCACGGCCCGCAGCAGGAAGAGCAGCACGGGCGCGGCGATGCCGAGGGTGGCGTAGCTGGGCAGGACGCCGATCAGCAGGGTCGCCCCGCTCATGCACAGCACGCTCAGCGCCAGCATGCGGTTGCGGCCGATCCGGTCACCGTAGCGGCCGAAGAACGCCGCGCCGATGGGCCGGGCGATGAACCCGCCGGCGAAGACGGCCCAGGTGGCGAGCAGGGCCGCGGTCTTGTCGTACTGGGGGAAGAACAGTCCGGCGATGGTCGCGGACATGATCGCGTAGGCGCCGGAGTCGAACCACTCGACGAAGTTGCCGATGGTGGTGGCGGCCGCGACCTTGCGCCGTACGGCGCGCTCGTCGGAGTCGGTGCCCTGCGTCGTGACGGCCTCCACCCCGGGGGCCGGGTGGCCGGTCTGTGGCGTCATGTACGTCCGTCCTTCCGGGAGGGGCCAGTGGTGCCGCTGTCGTGTGCGGCGGGCAGGTCGCGAGCGCGCAGGGCCGCCCGTTGGACCTTGCCGGTCGCCGAGCGCGGCAGTTCGTCGACGAACTCGACGAGCCGCGGGTAGGCGAACCGGGAGTGGTTGGTGCGGGCGAAGCCGGAGATCTCCCGCGCCAGCTCCTCGTCCGGCGTGTAGCCGGGGTTGAGCTCGATCCACGCCTTGACGGCCTGGCCGCGCACCGGGTCGGGTACGCCCACCACTGAGGCGTCGGCGACGGCGCGGTGACCGCGCAGCGCGGCCTCCACCTCGTAGGGCCCCACCCGGTAGCCGGACGTCTTGATGACGTCGTCGGTCCGGCCGAGGAACCAGAAATACCCCTCCTCGTCCATCACCGCCTGGTCCTTGGTGTGGTACCAGGTGCCGCCGAAGGCCTCGGCGCTCGCCTCGGGCCGGTTCCAGTAGCCGAGCGGGAACTGGGGGTTGGACCCGGACCGCAGGCAGACCTCGCCCGCCTGCCCGGCGGACACCTCACGGCCCTCCGCGTCGAGCAGGGTGACGTCCCAGCCGGGCAGCGGGCGTCCCATGGAGCCCGGCTTGACCGGCACGCCCGGGAAGTTTCCGAGCAGTGGGTAGGACTCCGTGGACCCGTAGTAGTCGAGCAAGGTGACGCCGAACTGCTCGCGGAACCACTCGATGAGGTCGGCGGTGAGCGGTTCGTTCGACGAGCACACCACCCGCAGAGACTGCGGGAAACGGGCTCCGGCATCCGGGACATCCTGCCTCATCTTACGCAGGAAGGTGGGATTGACCAGGGCCGTTGTGACCTTGTTACGGGACATGGCGGCCAGCAGCCCGGCGGGGTCGAAGCCGCCGGCCGGGCGGTGGACGAGGTGGACCGCGCCGGCCCTCAGCGGCCCCATCAGCTTGGCCATGGACCAGGCCCAGTCACCCGCCCCGTAGAAGACGTCTCCGGGCCGCAGATCGTGGCAGCAGCGGAACTCGTTGTGGCCGAGCAGGGTGCGGTGGGCGTGGACGATGCCCTTGGCCGCACCGGTGGTGCCGGACGTGTAGAAGATCAGGGCCGGGTCGTCCGGCGCGGTGTCCACGGTGGCGAACTCCGGCGGGCGTTCGCCGATGGCGGGGTCGTCGACGTCGACGAGCGTCCCGCCGAAGTCCCGGACCCGGTCCAGGGCGCCGGTCTCGGTGATCAGGACACCGGCGCCGGAGTCGGCCAGCCGGTAGCGGACGGGATCGTCCGCCCACAGCAGCGACATGGTGACGAGGATCGCGCCGGTACGCAGCACACCCAGGTAGGTGGCCGGGGTGTCGGGCCGCTGCGGCAGCAGTACGGCGACCCGATCGCCCTTGCGTACGCCGAGCGCGTGCAGGTGGGCGGCGACCTGCCGGGACCGGTCCTGGACCTGCCGCCAGACGACTTCCTCACGGTGGCCGGTGTGGTCCTCGAAGATCAGGGCGAGCCGGTCGCCGTCGTGCCGGTCGGCGACGTCGGCGGCCATGTTGTACCGCTCGGGCACGTGCCACTCGTGGTGGTCCACGAGCCCGCGGTAGGCGGCGGCGCCGTCCGCTGCCTCGTCGGTGTGTCGGGTGGTGCTGGTGGTCATGGCTTCCTCGTGGGGAGTACGGCGGTGAGTACGGGTCCGTGGCGGGGTCAGCGGCGCCGGCCGGCGAGGAAGCGGGCCATCTCACGCTGCGGCTCACCCGTGGCGTAGGCGGCGGTGTGCACCTTCTTCGCCGCGGCGATCGCCTCGTCGAGACCGTCGTCGTCGAGCTCGCGCAGCCGGCCCTTCGTCAACGCGACGGCGCCGAGCGGGAGTTCGGCGAGCCTGGCCGCCTCGGCCAGCGCCTCGGTCAGCACGTCCTCCTGGGCGACCAGCCGGTTGAGCAGACCGAGACGCTGCGCCTCGGTGCCGTCCACGAGTCGTCCGGTGAGGGCGAACTCGGCGGTCTTGGCGCGGCCGAGGATGCCGCGCATGGCCCAGATGCCGGTGATGCTGGGGATCCCGGAGAGCACCTCCGGCTGTCCCATCCGCACGTCGGCGTGGCCGATACGGAGGTCGACGAGGAGGGCGAACTGGAATCCGGAGCCGGCGGCGACCCCGTTCACCGCGGCGACGGTGGGCTTGTCCAGGCCGCGCAGGGTGCGGAACAGGCGGCCGAAGTCGTCGATCCACTCCTCGGCGGCGGTATGGTCGTCGGGGTCGATCGCAGCGGTCTCGGCCAGGTCCTGGCCGGCGCAGAAGGCGCGGCCCACGCCGGTGAGCACGACGGCGCGGCACGCCGGGTCGGTGCCCGCCTCGTCCAGGGCTGCGACGAGCCGGCCGCGCATCTGGGCGGTCCAGGCGTTGAGCTTGTCGGGCCGGTTGAGGGCGATCTCGGCGACGTAGGCGTCCTCGGCGACGGCCGGCGCAGGGTGCCGGGTGATGAGCACGGTGCTGGTCTCGGTCATGTCGGATGCCTTTCTCACGGTGTGCGGGCGGGGCCGGGCAGCGGCGGGCACCGCACACAGGGGGCTGATGTCAGGGGGTCGGTGTCCGCTGCGGACCCGCCCCGGGGAGCCATGCAAACAGCGAGCGGTGTGATCCGGCCAACACCAATGAGGACTGGTGGTGATATCGGAGCGATATGGTCGGCGTTATGGTCGCTCCATGGAGCTTCGTCATCTGCGCTATTTCGCGGTCCTTGCCGAGGAGCTGCACTTCGGCCGGGCCGCGGAACGGCTGCACATGGCCCAGCCGCCGCTGTCCCAGCGCATCCGCGACCTGGAACGCGAGCTGGGCGTGCGCCTCTTCGACCGGACCCGGCACCGCGTCCAGCTCACCGAGGCGGGCGCCCTGCTGCTGGAGCACGTACGGCCGGTCCTGTCGGGGGTGGACACGGCGCGTGAGGCGATGCGCAGGATCCGGCCGGGCGAGGCCGGCGTGCTGCGGGTGGGGGTGCCTCCGGACACTCACCCGGTCGTGCTGCCGACCCTGACCGAGGGATTCGCCCGCCGGGTGCCCGACGTCCTCATCGATCTCCACGAGCTCACCACGGACGAGCAGTTGGCCCGACTCCGCGAGGGCGAACTGGAGGCGGGCGTGGTGCGTCATCCGTCGGACACCGTGGGCCTGGAGTCCGGGCCGTTGGCGCGGCGCGAGCTGGGCGTGGTGCTGCCCGCGGACCACCCCCGGGCCGGACCGGAGGGGCGGCCGGTGCGGCTGCGGGACCTCAGCGACTCACCGCTGGTGATCTTTCCCCGCGCGATGGCACCGCGCCTGTACGACCACGTCCTGACGATCTGCCGGGACGGGGGCTTCCTGCCGGGCGCGATCCGGCACGCACGCAACCCGAACTTCGTGCACGGTCTGGTCCTGGCCGGCCGGGGCATTCACCTCAACGAGGCGCCGGCCACGCCGCTGCCGGGTGGCCTGGTCTGGCGACCACTGGCCGGGGCACCGCTGGCCTGGCTGACATCGGTGGTGTGGGTGCCCAGCCGGCACAACGAGGCGATCGCCGCGTTCGCGGAGACGGTCACCGAGGGCCTGGCACGCGCCGGTCACCGCATCGGGGAGCCCTCCGCCGGGTGAGTCCGGTCCGCGGCTCGGCGGTCACCGGTCCGGGGGCGGCACGGTTGTCTGCTCCGACCAGATGACCTTTCCGGTCTCGGTGTAGCGGGTCCCCCAGCGGTCGGCCATTTGGGCCACGAGGAACAGGCCGCGGCCTCCCTCATCGGTCGAGGCCGCGTAGCGCAGGTGCGGTGCGGTGCTGCTTCCGTCGGAGACCTCACAGATCAGGGTCCGGTCGTACAGCAGCCGAACCCGGATGGGATCGGTGCCGTAGCGCACTGCGTTGGTCAGCAGTTCACTGAGGATCAGTTCCGTGACGAAGGCTTCCTCGTCCAGGCCCCACGCGGACAGCCGGTCGGTGACCTCGCGGCGGATGTGGGAGACGGCGGCCGGGTCCCGTTCCACGTCCCAGGCGGCCACTCGGGACGGATCGAGCACACGGGTACCGGCCACCAGGAGGGCCACGTCGTCGTCGGGCGACCCGGACGGCAGCATCGCCAGCACTTGCGCGCACGTCTCCTCGGGGGTGCGCCCGGCCCGGCCCAGGCTGCGCCGCAGCAGCTCCATGCCCTCGTCGATGTCCCTGCTTCGGGCCTCCACGAGTCCGTCCGTGTACAGCACGATCCGGCTGCCCTCGGGCAGGTCGAGATCGACCGCCTCGAACGGCAGGCCGCTGCCGACGCCGAGAGGCAGTCCGGCGGGGCTGTCCGGGAAGTGGACGGACCCGTCGGGCAGCACCAGCGCGGGGCTGGGGTGTCCCGCCCTGCTCAGGGAGCACCGGCCCGCCACCGGGTCGTAGATCGCGTAGAGGCAGGTTGCCCCGGCGATCTCGGCGCTGTCCGCGCCGCCCTCCTGGTCGATCCGGGAGACCAGTTCGTCGAGGCGTGCGAGGAGTTCGTCGGCCGGCAGGTCGAGAGCGGCGAAGTTCTGCACGGCGGTACGCAACCGTCCCATGGTGGCGGCGGCATGCAGGCCGTGCCCCACGACGTCGCCGACCACCAGGGCGACACGGGCCCCCGGCAACGCGATGACGTCGAACCAGTCCCCGCCCACCCCGGCTTCCGCCGGCACGTACCGGTAGGCGAGGTCGAGGGCGTTTTGCTCGGGCATTCCTCTCGGCAGGAGGCTGCGCTGCAGGGTCACGGCCGTCTCGTGCTCGCGGGTGTAGCGACGGGCGTTGTCGACGGATACCGCTGCCCTGGCGACCAGTTCCTGGGCGAACGCCTCGTCGTCCTCGTCGAACGCCGCCGCGTTCTCCGAACGCCAGAAATTGACGATGCCGAGGACCACGCCGCGCGCGTGCATGGGAACGCCGAGAACACTGTGGAAGCCGTACCCGATGATCCGTTCGGCGTGCTCCGGGTCCCTGCCGTACCAGCTGAGCAGGGTCTCCACGTCCGCCGTCGGCAGGGAGTGCCGCTCGATGCCGCCCAGGGAGCCGGTGCTGGTGGGCAGATTGCCGGTCACCCGGCCCAGGGGGTACAGCGGGTGGTGCTCATGCAGGCCGGCGACGGCGGCCCGCCGCATCTCCACGAGTGTGCCCTCCGACTTGCTCGGTTCGTCCCCGTGGAACACGGCCTCGGCCAGGTCCACGGTGGCAAAGTCCGAGAACCGGGGCGTGGCCACCCGGGTCAGCTCCTCGGCGGTCGTGGTCACGTCGAGGGTGCTGCCGATACGCGCCCCGGCCTCGTAGAGGAGCAGGAGACGCTCCCGCACCACCTCGGCCCGGCCGATGACCGCACGCAGGTCGGTGGTGTCCCGGAGGGTGGCGACGGCACCCGGCGGGCCCCCACTGTCGCCGGTGCCCCGGACATTGACCGCGAGCAACCGCTCGCTCACAGGCACCACTTCGTCGGTGGTCGGCTGTCCGGACTCCAGGAGCTCGGCGATCCGTGAATTCAGGCCGGACTCGGCCACCGGCCGTGCTTCGCTGTCCGGCGGAAGCCCGAGCAGCCTGCGTGCCTCGTCGTTGGCGAGCACGAGCCTGCCCTTGCCGTCGACGATCAGCACTCCCTCCCGGACAGCGTGCAGTACCGCGTCGTGGTGCGCGTACATGCGCGTCATCTCGGCGGGACCCAGACCGCGGGTCTGCCGGGACAGGCGCCGGTTCACCAGCGCCGAGCCGCCGAGGGCGAGGAGGAGTGCGCCGACGGCGCTGCCGAGAATGACCGGCATCTGGCGGCTGACGGACTGATCGATGTCACGGAGTGTGACCTCGACGCCGACGACACCGGCGACCGTACCGTCGCTCCGGAAGACGGGGACCGTCGAGTCGACGGCCGGCCCGACGCTGGCGTCGAGTTCCGCCGTCACGGGAATGCCTTGCAGGGCCTTCTCGTAGGGGCCCAGAATGCGCTTCCCGATGAGATCCGAATTGGGATGCGTGTAGCGGATTCCCTGGGTGTTCGACACGACGACGAAGGCCACGTCGGCCGCTTTGCGGACCGCCTCGGCCCGGGGCTGCAGCACGGCCGTCGGATCCGGACTGTCCAGGGCCGCCGCGGTCCCGGGAGCGTTGGCGAAGGTCTGTGCGACCGACAAGGTCCTGCTTCGGGCCGCTTGGTTGGTGTCGCGCTGCACCTGGAGTACCAGGGCCACCACCGCGGCGACGGCGAGCAGCAGCACCAGCACCACTTGAAGCAGGAACACCTGTCCGGCGATGCTCCGCATCTTCGGCCGCGGCCTGGGTGGCCCTGGGTACGCTCCCGAGCCTTGGGACCTTCGGAACAGGCCGGACACTAGGCCCCGAACTGTACGATTCGCGGACATGAGCACCATTATGGTCACCACGCGGCGGGCCCCACTCCGCGACACCGCGTGACCGCCCTGCCTTGCCGCGCACCGAGCCGCCGTTGGCTCAGCCATCGCGTCCCCTCCGTGATCCGGAGGAACGCGGCCGCGTAATCGGGCGGCTCTATGTGCGGAGCCGTGTAACGGCCGGCCGGGGCGTCTGCCGGAACGGGGATGTCGAGGGTGTTGGGACGGGGCATGAAGGTGAAGTCCGAGAGCACCTTCGACGACACGACGGGTGCGCCGGTCGCCTCGTTCTTGATGGTGACACGGTAGTGGTGAACCATCTGATCGTCCTTGGCCTGGGCGATCCGCACCGCGGTGCCACCCTCCGCGGTTTTCGCCACCGACAGAGGCCGGCGCGTGGTGAAGTGTGGCGCCACCTTGTGTGCCCGCGCTCGCGTAGGGCGGCTGCCAGTCGGCGGACCACTGGCCTTCCGTGTAGATGTCCCCTGAGGGAAGGCGCTGAGGTCCGCCGCAAGAAGAGGGTTCGATGCCTGCTCGCCGTCCATGACCGTGTCCGTCGTCGGACGGTGCCCCTGGACCAGTACAGGCTTGCCCGCGTTGGCCGGATCCGCGGTGATGGCGGCGAGGCACTTCTTGAGCCAGGCGCGCTGGGCGGTGCTGAAGTCGTACGTCTCGGTGTTGACGGTGAGGACGTGGAGACCGTTCACCTCTGACTCGTAGTAGCCCCCGCCCGAGTCGGGGAACCAGGCCTTCGGATAGCCGTACCTGATCGCTTCGAGGCTCGCGTCGTGGTTTCCGTTGGAGATCAGCAACTGCGTGCCGGTCATACCCGATGGCGTCCGGCTCCGGGAAGATCGAACCGATGGTGTCGAACATGACGACGAACCGGGCCAGCGGCTTCTCCCGCGTCTTGATCAGGTAGCCGTACAAAACCGGGGCACTGGCCTTGTCGCCGCGGAACGCCACCGCGGTGACGTGGGTGCTCTCGGCGATCCGCAACGGGCGGCCGGACCGGAAAACGCGGCTGTCGCGGGTCGGGGTGGTGCCGTCGAGGGTGTACCGGGCGGTGACTCCTCGCTCGGCCTTGAAGCGCAGTGCGACAGCGTGGTCGTTGCGTCCGCCGGGAACGCTGACTCCGAGAGCGGCAGGCTGTCCGGTGCGAGCGGAGTACCGTTCTGATCGTCCGGCTGCGCAAATCGGCAGGGCGACGGGCCGGCAGGGGGAGCCGATCCGGTGAACCCACACGGGACGCACTGCTCGAAAAGGCAACTTCGCTTGCGGGTATGCGACTTGTCGGTAGTCCGCCATCCTGGGCTCGGATCACCGAGGCGGAGGAGCGTCATGCTGTTCGACGTGTTGGGACTGACCGAGGAAGAAGCGCTGACCTATCGGGCCCTGCTGGCCCGGCCGTCGTGCGCTCCGGCGGAACTCGCCGACGAGTTCGGAATGCAGGAACCGAAGGCACTGTGCATGCTGGGCCGTCTGGAGCAGTTGGGCCTGGCAGCGCGTAGTGGAGAGGACACCAGCCGATTCGTGGCCTCGCCGCCGGCGGTGGCCATGGGGGTGTTCCTGGCACAGCGGCAGAACGAGCTGCGTCTCGCCGAGCTCGAACTCAGTTCACTGGAGGAGACCTACCGGGCCTCGGCGAGCGGCCGTACGCTCGCCGACGTCGTCGACGTGGTGCAGGGTGCCTCCGCGATGCGCCAGCGCTTCGAGCAATTGCAGAACGGTGCGCGCCGCGAAGTACTGACCTTTGTCAAGGCTCCGATGCTGGTCGTGCCACCGGAGGAGAACACCGCCGAGAATGTCGCCGTGGCCCGGGGTGTCACCTACCGGGCCGTCATCGAACGCCCCCACCTTGAGGACAATCCTGCCCTGCTGGCCGAGATCAGGGACCTGACCGCGCGTGGATCGCAGGTCCGGGTCGTCGATTCATTGCCGCTCAAGCTCTTCGTCGTCGACCGTGAACTGGCACTGGTCCCGGTCGCCGACGCCGCCTCGCCGGCGGATTCGGGCGCGCTGATGGTGCACCGCAGTGGTCTGCTGGACGCGCTCATCGCCCTCTTCGAGACGACATGGGCTTCCTCCCATCACATCGTGGCCGAGGCGGGCTGCCTCCGGGAGATCGAACCCGGCGCGGTCGACGAGGAGGACGTTCAGATTCTGAGCCTGCTCGTGGCAGGGCTCAACGACAAAGCCATCGCCACCCAACTGGGCACGTCACTGCGTACGGTCCAGCGGCGAGTGCACGCCCTGCTGCACCTGGCCGACGCACAAACACGCCTGCAACTGGGCTGGAGAGCAGCACGGTTGGGCTGGATCTGAGAAGTACTGCCGTCGGCGCCGGTCACGTACCGGAATGCGGAGGCCCATGCACGCCCACGGTCTGCTCCACCATGGGGACGAGCCGAGCCCCGATGCGCTCGCCGGATGCCACCGCACGGGCTGGTCGCAGCAGTCGCAACCGGACGGTAGCCGCAGACATCCGATTTCTGCCGTTGAGGGTTGACCACAGTGGTTGGCGCCGCGCAAATGCCCTGCCAAGCGTCATACCCCACGTCGAGGGCGGCAATGACGATGCCGAGGACGGACTGTTCGGCCTCCGCGATGCCGTTTCGACAGCGGATGGCGAATAAGGTGACGTAGGCGGCGAGCGCGACGTGCGTGACAGCGATGATGCGTAGCGTGCGCGACGCGCGGGCCCCACAGGCAGCATGAGCGGATGCAGAGAACTGTCACGCGACCGCGGCGGGGTGACCTCGATAGGCGGAGCTGAGACGGAGCCGATCGGGGCGATGCTGGATACGAGGCTGTCAGCGGTGACGAACGCTCGAGGGCCCGGTCGTACTTGAGCGGTGACCGGCCGCGCGCTGATGGTTGTGATCAGTTCTGGTCGAGAGGCAGGGCGACGTCGAACAGCGTGGTCGCGGTCGACGCGTTGAGGTCGTTGTTCGTGTAGGCGGCTCCGGTCACGCCCAGCGGTGTGTCGGGTTGGTCAGCTTGCCGTCGACGATGGTGGTGAACGGCGCGGCCGGGTCGTCGATGTCGTGGCGCAGGTTCTGTCCGGTGTCGCTGATCACCCGCAGACGGTTCGCGGCTGGGTTGAAGTCGACTCCGGAGTTCGTACCCGCACCCGCCATGCCACGTTTCCGCCGACGTCCAGGCGTGGCTCGTACGTGAAATCGAAGAACGCCTCCCGCGCGCCCGCCTCCTCGCCGCGTACCCGTACGGGTACCTTCCGCACCGCCGATCGCGGCGAAGAACGCCGAGTTCGCCGCCTCCAGCATGTGCGCCGGGCCGGCCAGGGAGGCGAACACGGCCGTCGACTGCCCGAACAGCGCGCGCACATCGTCCTTCGGCCCGTCCCCGGCGGCCTCACGTCCCTCTGCCGCCCTGTCGGGCCGGGATGGATGCTGCCCTGGTACGCGGGTCATGTGCGCCGCCCCTCGTTGGTCGATCCTGCGGGACCCTCGGCCACCGCAACGGTGTCATGCGTGTCCGTGGCCGCACCGAGCGCCTCGTCCACGTCCGCGTGGACGGAGAAGAGCTGGTCGAGACCCGTCAGCGCGAACAGACGGGCCACCGAAGCGGGCACGGCCGCCAGCCTCAGCACCCTGTCCTGCGCGGACAACCGCTGGAAGAGACGCAACAGGCCGCCGATTCCGGAGGAATCGCAGAACACCAACCGCGCGCAGTCCGCCACCACCGGCAACCCTTCCGTCCTGCTCAGCTCCCTGCCGGTCGCCTCGTGCAGTTGCACCACGCTGTCGAAGTCGAGCTCCCCGCGCAACGCGAACACCACGCCCTGCGTGTGCGGCCTGAGGAGAACCGGTGTACCTACTCATGATTCGCCCCCACCGCCCGCGTCAGCCGAAGTCCTCCAGGACGGCGGGCTCCCTCTGACGGCTGAGGCCGTGCCAGTCCAGGCACAGGACGGTGGCGTCGTCCTTCGGGTGGCCGTCGCAGGCGTCGGTGACCGCGGCGGTCAGGGTGCGTACGACCTCGCGGGGGTGCTCGGCGGCGGTGTCACGGATGATTCCGGGCAGGTCGACGGTTGCCGCCTGGCGTTCCTCCATGCCATCGGTGTAGAGGACGAGGCGGTCGCCGGGGCGCAGGTCGAAGTCCTGCACCTGGTAGGGGCCCTGGGCGGCGACGCCGAAGGGCAGGTTGACGTTCAGGCGGAGTCTCTCCACGTTGCCGTCGCGCAGCCGTAGCGGCCATGGGTGGCCGGCGTTGACGAGCTGCGCGCTCCTCCCGTCCAGAGCGATACGCAACAATTGCCCGGTGGCGAAGGTCCGTCGGCCGTGGTCGAGGAGGGCCTGGTGGGTCTGACGGGCCTGTTCGGCGAGGTCCGCCCCGGCGCGACGCGCGCCGCGAGAGGCGTTGACCAGAAGGGTGGCCATCAGGGCGGCGTCGACGTCGTGGCCCATGGCGTCGGTGACGGACAGGTGCAGGGTGCCGTGGTCGAGGGTGTAGTCGTAGGTGTCACCGGCGATGTCGGCGGCCGGAACCAGGCCGCCGGCGAGGGCGAACTCGGCGGCCTCGCACGAAGGGGCCGAGGGCAGGAGCTGGCGCTGGATCTCCGCGGCGAGGCTCACCGGGGCGGTGCGCTGGCCCCAGTGGTACAGGTCGGTGAAGCGGCGGTCGGTGACGATGATGTACGCCAGCGCGTGGGCGGCCTCCTCAACCTGCTCCAGCACGTCCTGCGCGACCTGGTCGAGGAACAGCTCCAGGACACCGATGGTGTCGCCGCGGTTCGTGACCGGAGCAAGGACCCGGTGCCCCTGTTCGCCCTCCGGCACCCGCACCGGTCTCTGGGTACGCAGGACCTGGTCGTAAACGCTGCCGGCGAGGGGGATCCGGCCGGCTCGGTGACCCCGAGGTGTGTCCGCCTCCTCGTTGACCCGCAGCAGGCGACCGCCGACGATGTCGACGAAGAGGAACGACACGTACCGCGCGCCGAACCGTTCGCGCAGATTCCGCGCCACGACATCCACGGAGCCCATTGGCGCGGCATCCTCCGCCGCGGCCAGCACATCCGCCAGCTTGATCCGATCACGCACCACAAGAACCTCCCAGGTTACGGAACCTCCTTCCCAGCGACGGGGCAGGCATCACCGTCGCGGCACGTCCTGACGACGCCGTATGAAACCGGAGTGAGTTCCCTGGTCCCGCGCGCGGTGTCACGCATGGGCCCCCGCCCTCAGGGCAACCGACAGACACGCCTCACGTTAGGGAGTCCCATTATGATGATCGTCGGAATCGTCGCCGTATGCGTCGTTCTCGCGGTACTCGCTTTCCTCGTACCGCGCCTGTCTCATCGTCCGCAACGCGGTACCCAGCGCACGCTGGGCGTCGGATCGCGGGCCGGCGGCAAGGCGCCCGGCATCCTGGGCCGCGCTTTCAGCAAGCCCTTCCGCAGCAGTTCCAAGGCTGTCGGTCGCAGCGGTTCGGCCGGTCGTCGGGCCCGTGGCCGCATGCCCTTCTGACGCCGCAGTGTCGGCCGACGCCGCGCGCACCGTCACTTACAGAGGTGCCGGCTTTCCGCCGGTGTGGCTTCTGAGTTGGGTGGAGTGAAGGCCACGCCATAGGGCTTGCGGGCAGCACGCCGCGCCGCAAGCCCTATGGCGTCGGCGGTGACTCGGATCCACCGATGAAGCGACAGTGTTCCAACCACGCGCCATTTGCGGACCGTTGGTCAGAGCGAGTCGCCGGCCTGCGGTCGAGGAGCGGTACCAGGAGGGGTGGATCGCCCATGCGTTGGATTCGGTGGCGTGCCGGTCGGCGCCAGGCAATGGCCGCGACCGTGGCTACACCTCAGTCCATGTTCGAGCGCGCGGAGACGCTGGAGCACCGAGGTGACATCCAGGGACCTCCAGGAGCGTCCCAACGCGTGGAACAACATCGGTGCGCTCCTCGTCGGCCAGGGCGACGTGGCCGGCGGAGCCGCCGCGTACCAGCAGGCGATCGACTGCCAGCACCGCGGAATGCGGACCCGTGGCTGGACGAACCTGCAAGCGGTGTTCAAGAGACGAACATGGCCAAGGCTGGAGACCTTGGCTTCGAGGCGATCCAGCAGCTCGGGAACCAGGTGCCGCTACTGGTGCAAAACGACGGCAGTGAGCATGTGCAGCTGTGGCTCGAGCCGTTCGTCCAGGACTACTGCGACTGTGTCACCGTCTGGGCCACGTCCTGGTTTGCGACGGTTACTGACTGCGACGGCAACGAATTCCCCCAGGCCGCAAGGAGCGCGCCTGAATCATGACCTGCCTCTGCGAGTGGACGGCTGGCAGACTGACTTGGTTCGTACCAGGAAATTCGCCTGGAAACCTTTGCCGGCGATGTCACGGCCGTCGCGTTCTACGAGGCGTGCGGCTGGTCGGTGTCGGGGCAGCTGAAGTCCGACGGGCCCGAAAGGATCGAGTTTCGGCGGGCCGGTATCACCGGCGATGGACGCTCACCGCGTAGCCGCCGCCGTCATACGGGTCGGCGTCCCAGGTGGCGAAGCGGTCGGTGAGGGTGAGGCCGGCTCCGGTGCAGTAAGCGTCGTACTGCGGCAGTGTGAGGTTGGGCGCTACGGGCAGATGGTCCTGGTCCAGGCCGAAGCCCGCGACGAGCAGGCCGCCCGGGCGCAGCGCGCGGGCCAGTGCGGCCGCAACGTCCGCTTCGGTGCCCGGAGCGAGGAGGGGAAAGACGTTGCCTGCGGCGACGACGAGGTCGAAGCCGGGGGTGATGCCGGCGGCGGCCGGGTCGAAGTCGGACAGGTCGGCTTCCAGCCAGGTCAGTCGTGGCGCACTTCTCCGTGCCACAGCCAGCATGGAAGCGTCACGGTCGATGCCGACGCCGTCGTATCCGAGTCGGGCGAGTTGGATCAGGACTCGGCCGGTGCCGCAGCCTGCGTCCAGCACTCGTGCCCCGCGGGGCACCAGCGTGGCGCACAGTCGCGCCTCGCCGTGTACGTCTTGTCCGTGTTCCGCGAGTTCCGCGAAACGGGCGGCGTACTGCTCACCGGACACGCCTCCGGTCAGCTGCTCCCATCGGTTCATAGCGGCGAGTCTAAATCCACGATCGCCTGGCTCACCGGTGCACCGGCACCCGCACCCGTGCGACGCCCACGGAAGCGCGCCGCGTACGTCAGTGCCGTATGTGTGGCCAGTCGGCGAGTTCCTCGGCGCCGGCGGGCTGTGCGGCGGCCTGATCCACGGTGTCGTGGAACGAGTAGACGGGACGCAGCCCGCCGAGGAAGAAGACGCGGAGCAGCCGCTCGTCGTCGCAGGCGATCCGCAGGGAGCCATGGTGTGCCTGGATGCGCTTGGTGACCGCGACGATCATGCCGAGGCCTGCCGAGTCCAGGAACGGGGTACCGCACAGGTCCAGGACGAAGTGCCGGTGGCCCTCGGCCAGGAGCCGGACCACCGCGGCTCGCACGACGGGCGCGAACGCGATGTCGATCTCACCGCTGGCGCCGACGACGGTCCAGCCGTTCGTCACGTGGTAACCGACCGACCCGTACTCGTGCGGTCCTGCCAGGCTCTGATCAGTCACTTATCCATCCCTCACATCGCCGTCCGATTTGCCCTGTCTCATCCAGGAAACGGCACGCGACCTCGCCGTCACAAGAGCCCGGATTTCAGATGGTGAGCGAGAGCCCCCGGGACACACGTTCCGCGGTGACGAGCAGCCGCGCAACGGCATCGTCGAGCGAGGCGGTACGGCTGACGTTCAGGGAGATACCGAGCGCGCCGATGGTGTCGCCCTGGCGGACGGGCACCGCCACGCACACGGTGCCGAGGGCGTACTCCTCGACGTCGGTTACGGCAGGCCCCTGAGCCGCGGCGTCGAGGCGTCGTAGCAGTTCGCGGCGGTATGTGATGGTGCGAGGGGTGAGGTCGTGCATCGTGTGACGGGAGAGGTAGTCGGCGCGAGCCTCCTGGTCCAGTTCGCGCAGCACACATTTGCCGAGCGCCGTGGCGTGTCCCGCGTCCTCGAAGCCGACCCATAGATCGACACGCGGGGCTTTCGGGCCGTCCACGATCTCCGCGACCCGGATCTCGCCCTCCTCGTAGAAGGTCAGGTAGGCCGCGGCGGACAGGCCGTCGCGCAACTCGGTGAGCGTCGGACGGACCCTGCTGAGTGCTGCCTGATCGCGGCTTCCTCCGTACAGCGCGCCCAGCTTCTCCCCGAGAATGAAGGTGCCGTCGTCGAGTTTGCGCACGTAGCCGTCGTGCACCATGGTGCGCAGGAGATGGTAGGTGGTGGCCAGGGCCAGCCCTGTCTCACGTGCCAGCTGCTTGGCCGGGACGCCGCCCTCGTGCGCGCCGACCGCTTCCATCAGCCGGAAGGCTCGCTGCACCGACGAGATGAGTGTGGGACCGTCCTTACCACTCATCTCTCCACCCTGCTCGCGCACGCCACTCCGCGCAAGTCCGCCGGGGGCCTATGGCGAGGAGGGCTGCCGTGACGGCAAGATCATCAGGACTTCGGGTCCAGCCAGGGCCGGCGGCCCGGACCGGTCGGGTGCGTGCCCGTGACGCCCATGACGACCGAGTAGAGGCTGGTCTCCGCGGTGATGAAGAGGCGGTTGCGCTTGGGGCCTCCCCAGGAGATGTTGGCCACCGTCTCGGGGATGTTGAGGCGCCCGATCAGCGTGCCGTCGGGGTCGTAGCAGTGCACCCCGTCGGCCATCGCGGCCGCCCAGAGCCGGCCGTCGGCGTCGAATCGGAGGTTGTCGAAGCGGGCGTTCGTGCGACGGGCGGCCTCGGCGAAGATCTTGCCGTCGGAGAGGGTGCCGTTGTCCCGTACGTCGAAGACCCGGATGCACCCGGCCCGGGTGTCGGAGACGAAGAGCTGACGCTCGTCCGGCGAGAAGACGAGCCCGTTCGGCGCCGCGAAGCAGTCGGCGACCAGATCCACGTCACCGCTGTCCGGGTCGATCCGGTAGACGTTGTTGGCCGCGATCTCGCTCTCGGCGCGGTAGCCCTCGTAGTCGCTGGTGATGCCGAAGTCGGGATCGGAGAACCAGATGGAGCCGTCCGACTTCACCGCCGCGTCGTTCGGGCTGTTCAGGCGCTTGCCCTGCCAGCGATCGGCCAGCACCGTGACAGTGCCGTCGTGCTCGGTTCGTGTCACCCGGCGGTTGCCCTGCTCGCAGGTGATCAGCCGGCCCCGGCGGTCGAGGGTGTTGCCGTTGGTGTGCCCGGCGGAACGGCGGAAGACGCTGACGGCACCGGTCTCCTCGTCCCAGCGCAGCATCCGGTCATTGGGGATGTCGCTCCAGATCACCTGCCGCCAAGCAGGCAGGTAGATGGGCCCCTCGGCCCAACGGCAGCCGGTGTACAGCACCTCCGGGCCGTCGTCGCCGTTCATGCACCGCCCGGTACGGAACCGGTCGTCGAGCATCTCGTACAGCGCAGGGCTCTCACTGGTCATGGGTCCCCTCCCACAGATGAGCCGAACAATCTTCGGCATGGCACGCTCATTGTAAGATGCCATATGGTGCATGCGCCTGTAGGCCGAACGGAGAATTGTGGATCACATTGATCGTGTCCTCCTGGCGCGACTCCAGCAGGACGCCACGCAGTCCTACGCCGTGCTCGGCCAGGCCGTGGGCCTGTCCGCCGGCGCGGCTCATGAACGTGTGCGCAAGCTGCGGGAGCGAGGCGTCATCCGACGGACCACGGCCGAAGTGGACCCGGCGGCGGTCGGCTGCGGTGTCCTCGCCTACGTGATGGTCGACTCGACGGCGTGGATGGGCGACTCCGCGAAGGACTTCGCCGCGCTGCCCGAGATCCTGGAGGCGCACATCATCGCGGGCAGCGCCTCAGTGCTGGTGAAAGTCAGGACCACGACCACCGAGCAGCTACAGGACGTGCTGCGCCGGATCTACGCCATCGACGGGGTCAACGGGACCAGTGCGACGGTTGTGCTGGAGACGTTATTCGAGCGGCAGGTTTCCCCGCAGGCCGCCGATCGGTCGTGAGTCGACGTAGCCCCCACAGGGAGCTACGAGGTTGCGGCGGGCGGACGGAAGCA
>NZ_JBHXNW010000042.1:0-74926 GCF_042717365.1 Streptomyces sp. NPDC058534 | reverse complement strand
GTGGGCGCCTCCCTCCGCTGCACTCCTGGAGGCAGTGGGGCCGGCCGCTGCGCGCCCGGCTGGCCGCGCATCGCGCGGCCGGGCCGATCGGGTTCGTGGGTGCGGCTAGTGGGGCCTCCAGTACGGGAGTTGGGGGAGCGCGGGGCGCTCCCGGCGGGTCCGCTGCGCTCCCCCGCCTGACGGTCCTTCCGGCTGCGCCTCCAGAACCTTGGGGCCCGCTGGCGCGGGCCGGGCTGGCTATGGGGGTGGGGGTCGCTCGTTCGTGTGGGTTCTAGTGTACCGCGTGCATCGAGTTGATGCAGCATGTACCGTTGGCGGAAACACGGGACACCCCCCAACCACCCGGGCGGGGCGCGCAATTTGATGAGTGGTCAGCGCCGGTATTTCGCACCCCCACTCAGGCGAGGAATGACGAAATTGGGACGCTGCGGACCTCAGCCACAGAACGGTACCCCGGATATCGGGAAGGGTGAATTCCGGCGTGCGGAGGTACCGGAGCCGAGCGGCCCCCCCGGGGCCGTGCGGCGGAACCGCCCACCGGCACCGGCCACGCTCCCTCGCTTTTGAACGTCACGGCCGGCACCACCCGAGACTCAGAGCCGCTGCCGCCGTCCACGACCCGAGGGAGCCCACGGGGCCGCACGCGAAGCCGCGCGCGCCACGACGGGGGTCCGGCCGGTGGGCTCTCGTGCTGCTGCTGATGGGCCGATCCCACGGCGTGGCGGTGCTTGATCACGACGGGGAGAGCCGGTATCACGCGCGCGCACGCTCTAGAGGCAAGAGCTGTACGTTTCCGCAGGTCAGAGAGCCGAGTTCAGAGAGATATGTCAGCCCTGGACTGACATATCTCCGTCGCTACGTCAGCAGCTTCTGACACATCAACATCGTTTCGTGGCACTACTGCCACGAAACAGCGCACGGTGCGTCAGCCGGAGGTTCGGACCCGATCCCGGAAGCGGAGGTCAGTCCTGGGCTGACGTACGGGTGACTTCCGTGTCGGCGCTGCCGCGTTTTGGTGGCACTACTGCCACGGTTCCCCGCTATGGTTCTGACACCACAACGATCAAGGAGGCAGCGACCCTATGAGCTCAGGGCCCCTGGACGGCAGCGCAGCGCCGAAGCTGCCCGGCGCCCCGTCCCGTCGGCGGCGGCGCCCGAAGCCGCCGCCCACCGCCTACAACCGGTCCTCCGGCTCCACCATCGAGCTGCCCGCTGGCCACGCCGCCCAGGTCTTCCCGGTCGGCTCCAGCACCGGCTTCATCGGCGAGGCGTTCTCCATGGACAGCCTGGAGTTCATGCGCTGGGCTGCCGTCCGCTACGACAGCGACCGGTTCGTGCTCGTGGTGCTGTTCCACCTGATGGGCTCCCAGAAGCCCGGCGGGCTGATCGAGGCCAAGCACGAGGACGTCGCCGAAGACCTCGGATACAGCCGGCCTCACATCAGCCGCGTCTTCAACACCCTGGAGACCGACGGCGCGCTGCGCAGGGTCCAGCGCGGCCTCTACCAGCTCAACCCGGCCGCGTCGCTCAGGGGCGGACTCAGGGAGCCGGAGAAGGGCGCGAAGAAGCGCTCCAAGACGGGTATGAGCGACAGGGTGGAGCAGCTGGACCTGCTGCGCGAGATCATGAATGACCCGGACGCACCCGAAGCGTTCCGGGCGATGGCCGCTCCCGGCGCGAAACTGGAAGTGCGCAGGGAGTCGGATGGGGAAGGGAAGGCCACGTCATGACGTCCGCTGCCGAGGAATGGGTTCCGCGCCGCAACGTGCTGTGGGGCAGCTTCAACGGTCTCGCGTACGTGCCACGGCTGCCTCCCACCGCCTACACGCTGCTGCTGCACATGATGACCGAGCAGGAGCCCGGCGGCCTGGTCGTCGCCACCCACGACGAACTCGCGGCTGGCCTCGCGATGGAGCGCGGCATGATCAGCCGCGCCATGCAGCACCTGGTCGCCGCCCGGCTCGTCACCGTGGTCCGCCGCGGCCGCTTCCAGCTCCACCCGATGATCGCCGCGTTCAACGACCCCCGCGAACAGCAGCGAGCCGTCAAGGCGCTGCCCCGGGACATGCGCCTGGACGCCGGCGACTTCGAAGACGAGTACGAGCGCCGCTTCCAGCTCCACCTGGACGAGAAGGCCCGCAAGGCCGAAGCCAAGGCCAAGGGCAACGTCACCCCCATCACCAAGACGACCCGCCTCAAGCGCGTCCACTGACCCGCCCACCCGGCCGGGCAACACGGCGCCGCACCCCCTGGTGCGGCGCCGTTCGCGTGCCCGGAGCAGCACATCGTTCCCCTCCAGGGGAAAGCGCAGGTCACGGGCGGGCAGCGCGGTGATCGGTAGCACCAGCGGAACCGTCTTGTTCTAGTTCTCCAGAACACGGGCGGCCTGGCACCACCGAGGCGCACATCGTTCCCCTGGAGGGGAAGCCGCAGGCGGCACCGTGCGTACGAGCGTTCCCAGGGTGGAGCTCCGCGCGCCGCCCGCCCGGGGGCCGGCCGTCGCGGTAGGAGTGCAGGGTGACGTACGACTTCGGCCTCCACTTCACCCAGGAGCTGGGCAACCGCTTCGGCCCGGACCCCGACAGCTGGCCCGCGACCGCGGAGCGGGTGACGCCGTTCCTCGCGATCGTCGTGGGCGCCCTGGGCGTGGACGAGGGCCTGCGGTGGTTCGAGGCGGCCCGCAAGGCCCACCTGCGCGTGACCGAGGCGGAGCGCGACCGCAGCTACAACTTCGGCTTCGCCCACTACCTCGACACGGCGACCGGGGCGCACGAGGACGTCACCCTGCCCGTGATCGCGGCGTTCGAGGCGCTGAAGGCCGCGTACACGGTCGCCCGTCACGAGGACAGCACGGACGTCGACGTGTACTTCGAGTGCGCGGCGCAGGCGTGCTCACGTCTGGGGGCCGCACGCCGCGACCGGGTGCAGCAGCTGGAGCAGGGCCGGGAGAGGCGAGCGGCCGCTGCACGGTGAGGCCGGCCTTGCTGCACGAGCAGCACCCGTGTGCCGTCTGGGTCGGGCGCTGCTGCACCGAGCGCGGGGCGGACCGGTGCAGCACCCGGTCTTGCACCCTCCTGCTGCCCTTGCACCCTTCACCACCAGGAGCAGCAGCGCGTGCAGCACGGCGGGCAGCAGGCCGGAGGGTGCAAGGCGCCGGCTGGTGCGGGAGAGCTTCGCCGGGAGGCTGCCGGGGCCGTGTGATCGGGCCAGGGCCGGGCGCCGTCTTGCACCCCAATGTAGGTAGGTACTTGTAGTACCTACGTGCAGGTAGAACTCTCTCCCCCCTGAGAGCGGAGCTCGCGGCCCGGGAGAGCGAGACCACCGGCGTCGGAGACGAGCTGCGGGAAGTCGGCCGGCGCACTGCGGAGGCCCCGGACGACACGAAGCGCTGTACGCCCGCCGTGAGGGCACGGGAGGCCCGTGATCGTCGCTCGGGAGCCCGGAACGGCTCAAAGCGCCACAGGAGGCCGCACAGCGCCGGGAAGGATCATCTACGCCCCTGGGCTGACCGCACCGTGGTGGCTTCCGTCCGGTCGTGCGATTACTGCGCACCAGGACCACCGACCGCGTCACACATCCGCGACAGCGAGGTTTTCCACAGCCTCGACTACCAGTACCTCGCCTACGGCGGATGACAAACGCGCACCCGTCATCAGGTCAGTCAGTCCTAGGTCTTCCTCTTACGCGAGCGATCCCTCACCAACCGGCGGACCCGATCCCTCACCAACCAACGAACATGCCGTCGAGCGTCAGACCTCGAGGTACGCGACGACGACCACGGTCTTCAAAGCCGAGATCCAGTACAAGATGCGGACCCGTTCGACGTCGTCGGTGTACTCGCGCAGCTGGGGGCCGGCGGCGCTGCCGGGGATCGGCTCGCCGACCTCGGGATCGACGGAGACGACGACCAGGGCGCGGTCCAGGGCGTGGATGTCCGCCTCGCTGGTCAGGCTCTCCAGCTGCTTGGCGGCGGAGTCGGAGAACGCGATCCGGGCGCGGCGCGGGCCGTGCTGGGCGGGCATCAGGCGACGGCGGGGCGCTGGGCGGCGAGGCGGGCGAGGTGTGCCTCGCGCAGGTCCTCCCACGGGGTGCACTGCTCGGGGTCGGGCAGGCCGTTGGTGGCGATGTCCTCCAGGACGGCGGCGAACCGGTCGGCGTCGGCGCGGGTCTTGGCCGCGTACGCGCGGACCGCGTCGGCGGCCGCGGGATCCAGCTGCCGGGCGGCGGTGTCGGCGGGGGCCGGCTGTTCGCTCATCGAGGGCCTCCAGGGCGCGAACGGGCGTGTGCCACCACGGTATCGGCCGCACGGCGGCCGTGGGACCGCTCCGGTCACTCCGGTACGGGGTTCGCGGCCGCGGACGCCTCGACCTTGGCGCACCAGGGTTCGCCGGCGCACTTGCCTCCGAAGCCGGGTTCGGCGCAGGTGCACTCCGGTTCGCGCTCGGTGACCTGCGTGATGCGGTAGAGACCCGGGGTCATCTTGTCGATGCGCAGCTTCTTGACCTTCGCCGTGGCCTCCTGGATCGAGGCGGCGTGGGTGGTGTAGATCAGGGTGCTGGCGCCGGGGTGGGACGGGTCGGTGCACCGCGCCACGATCTGGTACTCGTGCGTCGTCATCGCTCCTGCCGAGGTCTCAGGCGGGCAGGCCGGGCAGGACCTGGCCGTCGGTGATCTGAGTGCGGGCGGTCAGGGCGTGGCCGTCGCAGACCACGTACCGGTCGCCGCCGTCGGCCTGGACGGTGTGGGTGGCCGGCTCGATGCAGGCCGCGTCCAGCCGGTCGTACGACCACACGTTGAAGCAGACGGGGTCCATGCACCAGGAGTCGAAGCCGTCAGCGGTGGCCCGTGCGCGGGCCTTGAGGGTCGCGCCGTGCTCGGGGCACACGCCCCACGGCACGGTGCACCGGCTCGGGTCGGCGGCGGTGCTCTGCAGGGCCTGGGCGTAGAGCGCGGCGGTGGCGCTGTCGATGCTCACCCCGGCGATTCTTCCGCACCCGCCGGCCGCCCGGCACCGATCCCGAGGACTACGTTCCGTATCCGCGCCCGGTGAAAGTGTCACGCTGCTGCGGATGCCCGAAAATCGGGGTCAGCCCCGTGATTGCGGGCCCGATGGGCAGCGTGACACCCACCGTGACAGCCGGTTCGGGCGGTGCGTGACACGGGAGCGTGACAGACCGATGTGCACGCTGGGTGATCAGTGGTCGGGGTGAGCGCGGGTGAGGAACGCGGCGAGCGCGCCGGCGGCTTCGGGCTCGGTGGTGGCGAGGCGGGCCGCGAACGCCAGCTGGTCGACGTCGGCGCCGGGGACCAGGCGCACGAGTTCGGCGAGCAGCGCGGCGTGCGCGAGGACCGGCGCGGTGAGGAGACCGGCGGCTTCCTCGCAGGCGGCCGGATCGCGGTAGTGCCCGAGGTGCGCGGCCAGGGCGTGCGCGAGCCAGCCGTCGACGTCGGCCTGGACGTAGCCGCCGGCTCGCCGGGTCAGCTCGTCACGGACGGCTTCGTCCCCGGCGCGGGGCTCGGTCTGATCCAGGGTGCCGAGCTCGCGCAGCGCCTGGAGCTCGTCGGCGCGGGCCGCGACCCGGGCGGCCTCGCGCAGGTCGGCCTCCCGGGCGGCGGCGGCCGCGGCGTCGGCTTCGAGCTCCGCCCGGACGACGGGGTCGGTGTTCGGGTCGTAGACGGTGCCGGCGGGCGCGGCGGCGAGCAGCTGGTTCAGGCGCTCCCACTCCGCGAGCTCCGCCGGGCCGCGGACGTCGTCGGCCAGGTCCTCGTGCCGGGACGCCTGCCGGGCGTCGAAGCGTGCGTTCTCGAGGGCCGCCGCGACCGCGCCGGCGTCCATCCCCTTCGCCCGGCGCCGTACGACGCGACGGCCGATCCGCGCCGGATCGACCGGCTCTCGGGGCGCGGCGACGCGCGGGGCGAGCGGTCGGCGGGTGCTCTCGCCGGGCGGCCAGAACCGGGTCATCTTCGGCCTCGCATTCGTGGTGAGGATTCGGAGCGGGCCGCCGCCAGAGCGCTGTACGGCGGCCCGCCGATACGTTTTATAGCAGGCGCGGAATTCGGCCGGGTCAGAACCGGAAGGAAATTGACGACACGGACGTGAAGTCCGCGCGCAGGCCATCGGCCCGTGTGCCCCATTCCGTGAAATACGACTCCGTGATGGCCTCCGCGACGATCGGATGCAGATCCTCCTCCGTCGCACCGGACTCCTGGAGCTCCAGGATCTGCTTCACGTAGGTGGGCGAGATGTCCGTGGTGATCTGGCGCTCGCGGCCGTCGTCCGAGCTGCCCGTGCAGGTGAATCCGAAGTACGCCGTCACCTCCACCATCATCCCCCTGGAGGTGGACGCCTGTGCGCGCGCTTGCGCTCTGACCTGCGGTTGCCACTCGGACTCCGTCTCCTCCACCAGGGCGGCCTGGAGCCGCTTCTGCGGCTTCGTCAGCTTCCCGGCGAGGTAGCGCTCCACCGTCCGGCGTGAGGTGCCCAGGCGCTTCGCCACGGCTGCGGTAGACCCGCCCTCGCGCGTGCGGAGGAATTTCATACGTGCCTTTGCCGATTTCGGGGCGGGCCGGGTGAAGAGCTTCCGCTCCGCCCGCGCGAGGGCCTCCAGGACCTTGCCGCGGCGCGGGGCCGGCTGCTGCTCGTGATCGCTCATGCCGACCATCAGGCCAGCGAAGCCCTGTGGACAGAGACCGGAGTCCGTGAGGGCGAGCCCCTTCTTGGCGGGAACCAGATGGAGTCGCGCCGGATTCACGGAAGACTGAGTGACACAGTCAACTGCCCCGGCCTGTCCGGCCAACAGCACTCTGGGAGAACACGTGACGTCCGAGCCTTCCGCGAGCGAGGTCCTGACGGAGGCCATCGGCCACTACATGAACGCCGTCGCCGCTGCCCTTCTGGACGAAAACGTGCCGGTCACGGGCGTGTACGGGTCGGGCAACGTGCGGATCCTGGCCGTCGACGACTCCGGGACCGACGTCGACGGGAACCTCAGCTTCAACACAGCCTTCGAGCGGGGTCTGTACGCGGACTCCGAGAACGTGAATCTGCACTGGTCGGGAACCTCGGGCTGGTGCCTGCTCCCGTTGAAAGATGACGACGCCGACTTCTATGGTCACGCCCGCTGGGTCGGGGCCGGCCTGGTCCCGCCCGTCGACCGCGTCGTCTCCTTCGTGGCCACGGCCAGGCTTTCGCCGACGGAAGCAGGCAGCAGTGAGCGCCCGTTCTACCGGACGTCAGGCAGCGACCTCACCGAGCTCCACCAGCGCCTGGCGGCGTTCGTCCCGGCCCCGGAGGACCTGCGGGGCCGCACGTACGGCATGTGCTTCAAGCACCTGGTCACAAGCGTCTACACCGCCAGAGTGTCCGGCGCTCTGAACTCGCCGGACGACACTGAAGTCTCGGTGGCGCTGCGGCCTGGGGAACTCGACGCCTTGCGGCATCTCCTGGAGTACGCCCAGACGCACGCCACCGGGCTCCTGGGGGCCTACGCCCGCTACCTGACCGAGGACTTGGACAACCGCCGCCAGTTCGCCGCGACGCCCTCTCACCGGGCGATGGAGACCGCCCGCTCGATCCGCAAGCAGCTGCGCGACCGGCAGCAGCGCGGGGAGTAACCGCCGACGGCCGCGAGCCGTTGAGCACGGCATCGCGTGCATGAACATCCGACCCCCCGCGGATACGCGAGCGAGCCCGGACCAACTGGTCCGGGCTCGCGGGCTGTTCGGGGCGCGGCTGCTAGAGGTCGAACTCGAGGTGTTCGACGTCGGTGAACCGGACCTCATCCAGGCTCCCGGCGCGGCGGCCGCCGTCCTGGAAGTACACCTCCTTGAGCGCTTCGGCCGCGATCTCCCGCAGGCGGTCGTCACTGGCGCCGGCCGCCTGGGCGTCGAAGAGGCGGGCGGCGTAGACGGGCGGCAGGGCGACGGTGAGGTGCCGGATGCGGTCCTGGTCGGTCGACCCGATCGGCGCGGTGTAGCCCATGCGGGCGCGGGTGTCGATGACGATGCCGCCGGTCGTCGCCGCCTTCTCGCGGGCCTTGGCCCGGATCTGCGGCTGCCACCGCTTGGTCACCTCGCGCTCCAGACGTGCGGCGAGGTCGGCGCGCGGCTTCTTGGCCTTGCCCGCCACGTACCGCTCCACCTGCCGCTGGGACATGCCGAGCAGTTCGGCGACGGCCTTCGTGCCACCGAGCTGCTTGACCATGTACCGCATCTGCGGGCCCGCGGACTTGGGCGCCGGGCGGGTGAACGCCTTCTGCACCGCCTTGTCCAGGCCGTCCCCGAACATGCTCATCGCCTGCCTACTCCCCTACTCGCCGTTGTCGGCGTCGGTGACGGTGCCGTCCTTGATGGACCGGGCCAGGTTGAGCTCCGGCGCGTTGAACTTGTCCCGGACCTCCTCGCCCCACAGGACAGACTGGGTGCCCTCGTGCTTGACCAGGCCGGGGTTGATGCCGAGCTTGAACCCGCCCGGCAGCGGCTTGCCCTCCCGGTAGGGCAGGAAGTCCAGCGGGCTCGGTCCGTTCGCGGCGTAGACGACGCAGTCGGACAGGATCGCGATCGGGTACTGCCCGGTGAACGACGCGTGCTTGACGATCTTCCGGTGGAGGTTGATCCGGGTGCGGGAGATGACCGCCGCCCGGATGTCGGGGCGCCATGTCGGGCGCTCCAGGGCACGCCACCGCTCGCCCGGCCGCCAGCCCTCACCGCGCGGGCGCTCGCGCAGCTTGCCGATGCCGCCCTTGACCGTCGCCTTGATCGCCGAGACGACGATCGTCAGTTCCGGGTCGCGCTCCTTGTAGCCGTCCATCGCGGCCAGGAAGTCGGCCGGGGCGAGGTCGGCGTCGACGCCGAGGTCGGCCATCGTGGCGAGGTAGGCGTCGCGCAGCCGTCCGTACCAGCCGTCCAGGTAGCGGCCGTTCTCGTAGCGGACCCACGCCTCGATGGGCGCGACGTCGTAGCCGAGCTCCTGGGCGTAGGCCACGGTGGGCGTCGCGTACCAGGCCGGGCCGGTCGGGCGGTCGCCCTTCGGCGTGAACGGGGAGGGCAGCAGCGAGCCGTCCAGCTCCACCCACTCCTTGCCGACCTTCACCTTCGACAGGTCGACGTGGGACAGGTCGACCAGCCACGAGCCGGGCAGCTTCGGGTCGAACACCGGGGTCTTGACGTGCATCGGCTCACCGAGGCCGACGTTCAGCCCGTTCGCGCCGGCGGCGAAGGCCATGTTCACGTCCAGGCCGACCAGGTAGCGCAGGGTGCACTCGGCATCGGTCATCGGCCGCGCCCAGTCGTACGCCTCCTCGAACAGCTTCTGGTCCGGGCCCCGGACGGTGAAGCGCGGCAGGTCCTTGAGCAGCGGGTGCCCGTCCGGGGCCTCGCACGGCGCGCAGTCCACCGGGTCCTTGCCCAGGGATCCGGGCGTCTTCTCGTCGGCCTGGCGCAGGGCGCCGGTCTCCTCATCCCGCACGGCGTGGGTCGGCGGGTGCAGCGCGGTCATCAGCTCCAGGCCGGTGACGGCGGTGGAGCCGCGCGGCGTCATCACCCGGGTCGCGTAGACGCCCAGGACGCGGGCGAGCTCCGCCGGCGGAAGCTGCGCGGCGTCGCCCCAGAACCGGGCGTCCAGCGCGTTCCACGACGGGATGCACAACTGCACGCACTGGCGGTCCGAGCCCTTGGCGGGGCGGTAGATCCGCGCCCACGGCCCGAAGCCCCTCTTCGTGAGCTTCCAGTCGGCGCGCACCAGCTGCTTGATGACCTTGTGGCCCTCCGGGATCCGACCGGCGTCCTTCTCCTCCGCCGTGAACGAGACCGGGAGCCCGTAGCGCTCCAGGGCGGCCTCGGTGAGCACGAGCAGCGGGTCGGCGGGCCGTCCCGGGCCGGACAGCTTCGGCTGCCCGAGCTTCGCCTCCTTGAGCGTCCAGTCCACCAGGGACGGCAGGGACTTGGCGGGCACGTCCAGGACCAGGCCGCCGGTGCAGTACGCCAGCACCTTCCCGTCCTCGACGTCGACGACCGCGAGCGGTCCGTTCTCGAACCGCGGGTCGGTGCCGCCCGCCGCGGTGTTCGCCGGGGCCGCCTTCTTCGCGCCCGGCCGCCGCGACGTCGACGTCGGCCTGGTGGTGCTCGCCGGGCGGGACGCGGCGGCCGGAGCAGCGGCGACGGGAGCCGGGGCGGGGGTCTGGGTGTTCTCGGTTGCAGTCATGACCTCAGCCTCGGACGCCTCCCCTGTGGACAGAGGACGGGCTTCGGCTGGGGCCGGGGTGCCGGTGAACGTGGCGGGCACCGGGGCCGGGTAGAGCTCCGCGAGCTGCTTGAGCAGTCGCGCGTACGCCTCGCGTTCCGGGCCGCGCGGCTCGGTCGGCTTCTTGGCCGACTCCCAGGCGGACACCGTGGCCCGGCGCACCTGGAGAGCGCCGGCGACGTCGTCCAGCGTCAGGCCGTGTGCGACCCGCAGCCGCTTGCGCTCCTCCGCCGACGGCAGAGCAGAGCGGGACGCGACCAGCGCGTCGACCGCATCGAACATCTCGGACATGGAACACCTCCTGACCCACACTCTACCCCATGAACCGTAAGATTCGCGCACTTCTACCGTACAGACACCGTACGGTCACTCTTGGGGGTGAGTCGACGTTTCATGCTGACGTCCGCAGCGGCGCGCGCTGCGGTGTTACCGCCGCCACCGATCCGGCCTCCCTGGCCGGTGTGGTGGCTGGTTCTGGCGATCTGCCAGCCGGGCCGGGTCCGGCTCAGTACGGTGCCGAGCATGGCCAAACGAGGGAAGACGCGCGGCGGCTCCACCCCGCCGCAGCCCGTGACCAGCAGGCGAGTCATCGAGGGCTGGCAAGGCCCCGAGGGAGGGCGCATCCGGCTTGCCCAGACGGGCGAGGCCGACGCCGTGCAGGCTCTGATGGCTGCCGCGGGGGCACGGCTGGACCAGCCTGCGGCCGACCAGTTCGGTGGCGAGCTCGCCGTGGCGCTGTGCGCCGGGCTGACCGGTCAGGAGGCGTGGATCAGGGCGATGACGCCGCTTCTGGTGCAGAGGACGTACCTCGACGCGATCCCCGGGCTGTCCCTGGTCCTGGTCGCGGAGGACAAGGCCGGCGACGTAGTCGGCGCCGCGTATTCGATGCCGCCGATGCCCATCATGAACGGCGCCCAGCAGCAGGGATTCCCTCCCGAGCAGCTGATGTCCATTCCCCTCGCCCTCGCCAAGCTGGCCGGCCTCAGCGTCACGGAGAAGGCCCGCGGCGCCGGATGGGCCACCCACCTGCTCAAGCGCACCGTGCAGGTCTACGAGCAGCTCGACCTGCTCCTGTTCTACGGCCAGTTCCCCGTCGACTCCGGCCTGGACCGCTTCTACCAGCGGCGCGGCTTCACGCCGCTCGCCCCGCAGGAGAAGCTGGATCTGGAGCCGCTCAGCCTGCCGTTCGGCATCGACCCTGGGCCTGGGGAGCAGCTCTTCGTCCGCTGGAAGCGCTGACGGCCAGCAGCTGTGCGCACTACCCCGGCCGGATCCACATGAGCCGGCCGTCGTCCAGCCTGTCTTGCTGCGTGGCGACAAAAGCTGAGGGCCCCCACCAGCTGGATGCTGTTGGTAAATCCGGCGGCCTGCGTGACGACGGCCTGTATGACCCCGTTGGGGTTGTGCAGGCCGTCGTCGTGTTTTTGGGGTGGGTTCGTGTCGTTGCGTGGGGTGGAGTTGGCGGAGATTCCGGCGGAGACCGTGCAGCTGGCACGTGCGGTGTTCCCGAAGGGTTGTCTGGTGATGCGGGTGCGGGATGCGCTCGGGCCGGTCTTCGCCGACGCCGACTTCGAGGAGCTGTTTCCCGTGCGGGGGCGGCCGGCGGTGTCCCCGGCTCGGCTGGCGCTGGTGTCGGTGTTGCAGTTCGCGGAGGGGCTGACCGACCGGCAGGCCGCGCACGCGGTCCGCTCGCGTCTGGACTGGAAGTACGCCCTGTCGCTGGAGCTGGCCGACACAGGGTTCGACTTCTCCGTGCTCAGCGAGTTCCGTGCCCGGCTCGCGGAGGCGGACGCGGGCCGGGCGGTGTTCGACACGGTGCTGCGGGCGGCCGGGGAGGCCGGTCTGGTCAAGGCGGGTAAGCGTCAGCGCACGGACGCCACCCATGTGCTGGCCGCGACCAGGGACCTGAACCGGCTGGAGTTCGTGGTCGAAACGCTGCGCACGGCACTGAACCAGGTTGCTGAGGTGGCCGGGGACTGGCTGTCGGGGGTGGCGGAGCCGGAGTGGTTCGACCGCTACTCGGCCCGGCCGGAGGACAACCGCTTCGCGTCCCGGTGGGCCGCTCGTGTCGAGCACGGTGACCAGTGCGGGGCCGACGGCACGCTGCTGCTTCAGGCGGTCTGGTCGCCCCAGGCTCCGCCTGAACTGCGGGGTCTGCCCGCGGTTGAGTTCCTGCGCCGGACATGGGTGCAGCAGTTCCACCAGGTCGACGGCGCCGTGCGCTGGCGTGAGCCGAAGAACACCCCGCCCGGTCTGATCCGCTTACGCACCCCGCACGAGACTGAGGCGAGAACCGGAGCGAAGCGGGATCTGGGCTGGTCAGGCTACAAGGTCCACCTCAGCGAGACCTGCGAACCCGATCGCCCGCACCTGATCACCCACATCCACACCACCCCGGCACCGGTGAACGACGACGCCGTGCTGGAGGACATCCACACCGCCCTGGCCGAGCGTGACCTCTTGCCGGACGAACACCTGGTGGACGCCGGATACGTCGACGCCGAGCAGATCCACCATGCCCGCCGCGATCACAGCATCGACCTCGTGGGACCTGTCGGGAAGAACACCAACCGGCAACAGGCGACCGGCGACTTCTTCGACAGCACCCGCTTCACCGTCGACTGGGACCAACGCCAGGCCGTCTGCCCCGGCGGCCACACCAGCGTCCAGTGGAGAGACGCCCGAAGCCACCGCGGCACCCCGGTCACCCGCGTCCGCTTCGCCGAACGGCACTGCGGCCCCTGCGAACTGCGGATCTCCTGCACCAACGCCGAAACCGGCCGCAACCTGACCCTGCGGCCGAAGACCGAACACGAGATTCTTCAGCAGGCCCGCACCGAACAGGACACCGACCACTGGCGCCGCCGCTACGGACACCGTGCCGGCGTCGAGGGCGCCATCTCCCAAGGCGTGCAGGCATTCGGCCTGCGCAGATCCCGCTACCGCGGCCTCGCGAAGACCCGGCTGCAACACCACTTCACCGGCGCCGCCATCAACCTCGCCCGCATCGATGCCTGGCTCACCGGCAAGCCCCTCGCCCGCACCCGCGTCTCACCCTTCGCAGCACTCCGCCCCGCTGGATGAGATCCAGCGGGGCGGATTTACCAACAGCATCCAGCTGGTGGGGGCCCTCAAAGTCTGAACCCTGGGGGTATGGCCTGCCCTCGTTAGAGGGCTACCAGGGACGATTCCAGGGTCTTCGTCGCCCAGTGTACCTACGATGACCCCACCATGCACAGCACGCCGCCCACCAGCATCGAGCCGCCCGACAGCAAGGCCGTCATCGAGCTGATCAGCCCCGACCGGCTGAACCCCTACCTGACCGCCTGTGCTGGTGACTCCATCGCCGCACTCGCGCTGTACCGGTGGAACAGCGACCTCGCCGCGGCGTTCTTCGAACCCCTCGGGCATCTGGAGATCATGCTGCGCAACGCGCTGGACGCACGACTCGTGGCCCGCCAGCAGCGCCGGGGCCGCACCACCGAGTGGTACGGCGACAGACAGGTCCCCCTCAGTGGTAAGGCCCGCGGCGACATCGCCCAGGCCCAAGAGCGCGCTGAGCGGGGCGGCGCTGCGACCACGCCGCGCGGGAAGGTCATCGCGGAGCTGAGCTTCGGCTTCTGGCGCTTCCTGCTGGCCCGCCAGTACAAGACCAGCCTCTGGCCCGACCTCGCGGGCGCCTTCCCCCACGCCCCCAACCGCGCCGTGACCACGGTGGAGAACCCGGTCAAGCGGCTGCACCAGTTCCGCAACCGCATCGCCCACCACGAGGGCATCTGGCACCTGCCCCTCGAAGCCCGCCGGGACGACATCCAGACCGTGCTCGGCTTCATAGCGCCGGCCGCCGCAACGTGGGTCGCCGACGCCTCACGCATCGACGACGTCCTCGCCCGCCGCCCCTGACACCTCGAGCTCTCCCCCTCTCACACGGTCCTGCCCAGCGGCGCCGTCTGCGGGACCACGGCCGCCGCCCCGGCCTCCCGCGCCGCGCACTCCGCACGGGCCCGGCGCACCGCGGCGGCGTGGGAGACGTCGGCCTGGCGGCGGCGCTCGGAACGGGCCTGCCCGATCGGGGCCAGCTGGTCATCGGCCGCCTGCCCCGCCACGCGGAACTGCTGCTCCGCCGCCTTGAGCGACAGCACGGCTGAGACGTCCCCGAAACCTGATCCGCACAGCCGGACATGCGTCGAATCCCGTCGACGGGCTGGCTGATCATCCCGCTGACACGGCCTCAATCTCCATGGCAGGGTGCGGTGATCGGATCAGCAGACGGCAGGGGGCTCCCGTGGAAGCACGGATGTGGGACGGACTGGTCAGCGTCGCGAAGAAGACGTACATCGCCTCGTTGGGCGAAGGGGTCGTGCCGCGCCCGCTGATGATGCCGCTGGTGCGCGGCGAGCTGGTCGGGCTGATCTGGGTCCGCCCGCTCAAGGTCGGCCAGGACGCGGTCGCCGGGGTCGCGGAGCTGGCGAACATCGCCGCGGCGGCCGGTGCGGACGAGGTCGTCCTCGCGTGGGAGACGCACGACGTCGCCACCGCCTGCGAACTGCCGATCGTCGGCCCGGCGCCGTGCCTGAACATGGTGGTCGCCACCCGCGACGGGCACGTCCTGCACCAGTTCCCCTACAGCGAGCAGCTCCTGTCCCGCAGCTCCGAGGGCTGGGCGTCGGTCGCCCCGGACTGGAGGCCGGCCCCCGCGCCGCAGCCCGGCGGCGAACTGGTGCCGCCGATCCAGGCCGCGGTGAACTTCTCCTTCACCCCGATCGAGCTGGACCACCCCGACCCGTTCGGCGTCACCGTCGTGCTGATGGAAGAAGACGGCTACCGCATCAGCCTGACCGAAGCGTTCGCCCGCTGATCCCGTGGCGCGGGACTTCGACGACGATGCGCCCCGCCGCATCCAGGACGCGGACGACCTGATCAACGCCCGCAAGCGGGACGAAGCCGAACGGATTCGCGCCCGCCAGCGGGACGCCGACGAACGGATCTACGTGGTGACCACCAACCTCGTCATCGACGCCCAGGAGCAGCTCGCCCGGCGCCGGCTGCTGGACCGCATCTGGCGCGCGGGGGCGGCCCTCAGCTGGCTGTCCTTACTCGCCGCCATCATCGGCACGGGCATCGCCTGGGGCACCACGGGCGACCCCGCGCGGTTCGTCGTGGGTGACCTGATCTGCGGCGGCCTGCTCCTGATGTCCTTGCTGACGCTGGTCGGCGTGTACTTCGCCGGGCGGGACGTGTCCAGCCTCCAGCGCCTGGAGGTGCATCTCGCCTCGCAGCAGGAGGCGCTGTGGAAGCAGAAGGTCAGGAACAACCCGGACGTGGACGACCGGCGCAAAATCTACCGCGAGGAAGTCACGGTTGCGGTCGAGCAGTACCAGGCCGACAGCCGCAAGTACCGGCGGATCCACAACGGCCTGCAGACCCTCATCATGATCGGTTCCGCGTCCACGACCACGATCGCGGCCCTGGACACCGGCAAGGAGCTGACCTGGCAGAGCGTCAGCCTGACCGCGATCAGCTTCGCCATCACGGTGGCCGCGATGTTCACCGGCTACTACAAGTTCCGCGAGCGCAGCTACTTCCTCCAGCAGACCGCCGACGCCATCGAGGAGGAGGTGAACGCCGTCCGGCTCGGCATCGGCCCGTACAGCGAGTACGGACCCGGCCGGGAGAACGAGGCGCTCAAGAAGTTCACCCAGCGCGTCGAAGACCACCGCAACGAACAGCGGCGCCGCCAGCAGCAGCTGGACCAGCCCGCCGACCAAGCCACGCCCTCCAGCCAGCCGCCGGCGGCCTGACTCCGGCCTCAGCCCCGGGGCCGCCCTCCTCTGCGCTCGGACCGCACGGGCACCGGCGGCGCGCCGGTCGGGCCCCGCGTCCCGCGCCCCCAGGGGAGGAAGAGGGCCAGCGCGGCCAGGACCTGGCCCAGGCCCGGGAGGATGTGCTGTAAGTCCTCGGGCCGCGCCTTCGCCACCACCGCCCGCGCGACGATGGCGACCACGGTGAGCAGCACCACGATGACCGCGAGCACGGCGAGCAGAACGTAGGCGGGTACGGCAGAAGCGAGTTCCGTCACGGGGACCTCCGGACATAGGTAAAGCCCCGGCGACTGCCGGGGCTCTCGGACACGGGACAAGCAGGGTGGGTGGGCAAACAAAGAGACCCGCACCCGGAGAATCCGGGCGCGGGTGTGCCTTCAAGCGGTGGAGCCAGCGAGGGATTTGGTCGATCCATCAACCTTCGCCTTGGTGCTTGCACCGTCGTGAGGGAGCTTGGCTCACCTCGATCCGCCGGTACCTCTGTATGCGGTTGTGGGGCGGAATCGTTGCAGCGTCCGTGACATCCGGTCAAACCGGGTGGTCACGGACCCGCACCGAATGCACGGTGAAGCGGGTTGGTGCCGGCGGGAGGGAGTTCGGTGGAGCTCTCTGAAACCTCTGCCGTTGTGCGGAGCGCCATCGTGGCAGTACCCGTGGCACCCGTCAAACCGGAAGGTTGCCCTCACGGCTGCTCTACCGGCCAGATGCGTGCTGCCCCTCAATCCGTACGACGACGAAGAGGTCCCCCGCTTCGCCCCCGTTCCTTCCCGGCCAGCCCAGTCCTTTCAGGCGTAGTCGCTGCCCCGCTTTTACCCCCGGGGGGATCCGGATCCTGTGGGTTGTTTCTGCGGAAGCCTCACCGGTTCCCTGGCAGGACTCACACCCCTCTGCGCCGCCCGCGCCAGGCTCAGGGGCACAGACCGGGCAGGGCGCCCGGTCTGCCAGAAGAATGTGCGTGACCGCGCCGAAGGCTGCGATGCGGGGGCTGACGGCGGAGCGGACGTATCTGTCCAGCCCACGGTTCGGCAGGCCCTCGTCGAAGTACCGGCGGTCGATTTCGCGGAGGGCCAGCATCACCTGGAAGGCGTCGGCTGGACGGGCGCCAGGACTCTTGGCCAGGAGCCGTTCAACGAGGCTGACCAGGGGAGGCGGGGTGGAGAGCCGTCGCTTGATCAGGGGAGGCGGCTGCTCGTTGAGGTGCTGGTTGATCAGGTGCCAGGAGTTCCCGGTGAAGGGCTGGTGCCCGGTGAGCATCTCGTAGAGCACGCACCCGAGCGAGTACAGGTCGGAGCGGTGGTCGAACGTGCCGTTGAAGCACTCGGGTGCCATGTAGGCCGGGGTGCCGATCAGGACGCCGCTGGTGGTGATGTCGTGCCGTTCGTCGCTGCTCTTGGTGATGCCGAAGTCGACCACCGTCGCCTGGCCGTTGGGGCGGACGATGATGTTGGACGGCTTGATGTCCCGGTGGGTCAGGCCTGCGCCGTGTGCGGTGCCCAGGGCGTCGGCGATGCAGATGGCCGTGCGAACGGCATCGGGCAGAGGCAGCCGGCCGTCCTTCAATACGGCGCTGAGGGGCTTGCCGCGAAGCAGCTCCATAACCAGGTAGGCGTGCAACCGTCCGTCGTGCATTGCGGAGCCGAAGTCGTGGACGGTGACGATGTGCGGATGGGACAGACTGCCGGCGACCGCAGCTTCGCGGGCAAAGCGGGCCGACTGCTGGCTGCTGTCCGCGCTGCCGTCGCCGGTGAGGACCTTGACGGCCACCAGTCGGTCGACCTTGGGGTCGTGCGCCTTCCAGACCTGCCCGAACCCGCCCGCACCGATCGCCTCGATCAGCTGATAGCGGCCGTCCAGCACGGTCCCTGCCCGCACGACTCCCCCTCTCGGTACACACCGCGACGCACGGTGTACCAGGCGTGTACCCGTCACGCTACGCCGGGACAACCACCTGGAACAGAGGAGCTGATCTACCGCGTTTCGGCTCAGGCCGTGGTTCGCAAAGCAGCCGACGGGCCGATGGCTGGCGTCCCGGCTTCCCGCGCCGCACGCTCTTGCCCAGCCCGGCGCAGCGCAGCGGCCTCGGTCGCCGCGGCCTGGCGGCGGCGCTGGGCGCGGGCCTGCTCCATCGGGGCCGGCGCATCGTCCGCGACGACGTCGGGTTCGGGGAACGCCCGGCGCGACAGCGCCCGCATCGCGGCGGTCTGCCGCTCCACCGCCTCCGCGATAGCGGGGTCGGCCAGGGACGGCAGGGCGGCCTGACGGTGTGCCTCGATCGCACGGCGGTAGCCCTCCGGGGGCATCCGGCGCTCCACCGGCACGGCGGGTGCACTCGGCTGCGGGGCCGGAGCGACGGCCGCGGTGGCGGGGCCGGCCTTCGCGGGCGCGGGCGCCAGGACGTGAACGGTGCGGACGTTCGCGCCGGACACCTTCTCGTTGGCCGCCGCGATCAGCCTCGGGGCCTTCCAGCGCAGCTGCGTGCCGTACGCGGACGCGTCGGGAGTGACGTCCAGGCGGCCGGTGTCCGCGTCGAAGCCCATGGCCTGGACGTGCCCGGCGAGCTCGGGCGCGGCCGCGGCGAGGATGTCGTCGAACCGGGCGAGGACGGATCCGCCGGCGGCCGGGGCGACCATGCCGCGCTCGGTCATCATCATGCCGATCGCCGCACCGAGCCCGAGCGGCTCGCGCCCGTCACGACGTACGACGGTGCCGGTGCGCCGCTTCGGCTTCTGGCGGGTGGCGCCGTTCTTCTTCGCCGCCTCCCGGGCCGCAATCAACGCCTGGCGTGCGAGGTCGACCCCGCTCGGGGCGGTGCTCACGCGATCACCGCCCCGGCGTCGCCGTCCAGCGGGCGCGCGGCGAGCTCCGGCAGCCTGTCCGTCCACGGCGCGGCCGCGGCCGTCTCGGTGGGGGCGGTGTGGTGCTCGCGCAGCTGCTCCAGCCGCGTCACCAGCAGGTACCCGGCCACCCGTTCCCGGGCCGCGTCGGCAGCCTTCGTCGCGGCGGCGACGGCATCCGCGCCGGTCGGGTTGTGCTGGAACCAGGGACGGCCCTGCTCAGCCTTGAATGCCCGCCGGGCCTCGGCTTCGGCCTCCTGGGTCCGGCCCAGCATCGCCAGCGCGGTGTCCTGGCATTCCTGGACGGCCTGCCGTGCGGTCTCGAACGCGGTGAACGCGTACGCGTCCCTCGCGGCCTCCGGATCGGCCTCCAGGGCAGCCACGTCGGTGATCTGCAGGAACTCCTCCCACGCAGTGGCGATGCCGCTGCCGATGGCCGTCCGGGCCTCGGAGGTGACGGTCGCGACGCTGCCCGGGGTGGACAGGTCGGCAGACCCGGCCGCCGCGAAGAGAGCGGCCTCACCGATCAGGGTCTCGGTCTGACAGCGGTGGTCGCACGCCTCGCACAGCCCGGCCGCCTGGTCCCGCCCGCAGTCCTCGCACGGCAGGGCCTGGCGCACCGATTCAGCGGCCGCCGCCTCCTGGCGCTCGTGCTCCGCCCGCTCCCGGGCAGCCGCACGGGCGGCATCGCGGCGGGCCTGCTCCGCGCGGGCCTGCTCCTGACGCCACACGAGGTCCTCCGCCTCGATGGCCACCTGCTCCCGAAGCCGCTCCTCGAGGACCTGGCGGCGCTCGCTGTCGCCCAGGCCGGGCAGCTCCCGGTCGATCTGCGTCGCGATCTTCGCGCGGCGGGCCCGCCGGATATGCGCCACGTTGCCGCACATTTCGCAGTCAGCGCCGGTGTCCAGCCGGATCCCGTCGTCGCAGCGCTGGTCCGTGCACGCCTGGCGCTGCACCAGGCCCTTGCGGATCAGCCACCCGTACGGCTTATCGACCAGGGCCTCGCCGCCGGTCTCCTTCAGCCGGTCGGTGAGCCGGTCGGCCAGCAGCCGCGGCCCGCCGCCCTGGTGCTCCAGCAGGCCCTCCAACCGCTTGATCTCCGCTTCCGCGGCTGCCTGCACCTGGTCCTGCTGCCAGCCTGAAAGCTGCACCCACAGCCCTGCGACCGGCCCCAACGCCACCTGCAGAGCAGGACGAGCCGGAAGACCCACCCTCCGCTGCTGCTGCGCCTTGTCCCAGCCCACGGCCTTCGACCGGCCACCCGCACTAGCCCCGGCAGCACACTGCCCGCCCCGCTCATCGACCGAGGACTCCTTCGGCTGTTCCCCGCGAAGCGGGCCGTCCTCAGCCACCAGCGACACCAAACCGGCAGCGGCGTCCTCGCCGTCGACGGCCCGGTCCTCGCCCGCGCACGCGCGCTCCGGCCGACGGCCTTCACCCCCACGGACTTCGCCGGAAAAGCCACCAGAGAGAGCGGGAGAAGAGACGGGAGTATCCAGGTGAGGGTGGTCAGTGTGAAGGGCTGCCGCAACGTCGGGATCTGCAACATCCGCCACATCCGTCACCGGCACGCCGCTGACCTGCGGTTCCTTCTCCATCTCAGGCGCCTCACCAGGCCCTGCCGCGACGTCGGGGTCTGAAAACCCGGGCTCCAGGGACTCCGCACGGTCCTCCTGGACGTCGTCGCCGACCGTACGGCCGTGCGCGGCGGCGACCGCCGGCACCATCAGCCGCGACCGATTCGCCAGCCCGGACCCCGTCTTCAGCCGCACCCGCAGCACCAGCTCCCGGTCCTCCAGGCGCTCCAGCACCCGCTCCCCCGCCGACGCCTTGCACCCCAGCAGCCGGGCCACCGTCGCCGCGGCCCGGCCGCGCTTGGTGTCCACCGTCCCGCCGCACTGCCGCACCCGACCGGTCTCCCGCGCCTCCAGCACCAGCAGCAGCAGCGCCAGACGATCCGTCGCCGCCCCCCGACCGGTACGCGTACCGATCAGCCCGGCCGGGGTCACCCGGCCGTCGCGGTGCTTCCAGCCCGGCGCCATCACGGCCTCCAGCAGCCGCTGCAGCGTCGCGTACTCCTTCTTCCCGAGGTTCAGCGGGTGCCCGACGACATCCTGCGCCGCCCACAGAGGCAGCACCCTGCACTCCAGGCCGATGTCCTCGCGGTACTCGCCCTTCTCGGTCTCCACCGACACCACGCCCGAGCGGCGCAGCATCGGCACCACGTCGGAGGCCGCGTAGGACGCGGACATGCCGATCCACCGGCCCAGCTCGGAGGTGTGGATCTTCACCACACCGGTCTCCGACGGCGTCCGCGACGCCAGCACCAGCACCGCCAGGCGCACCGCGTCCGGCGCACCGTCCAGGCCGGCCAGGTCCAGCAGCGTGCGCACCGCGCCACCCAGACGGGCGCGGGCATCCCGCCCGAGCGACAGCGGATGACCCGCCGCCCGCTCCGGGACCGGCCCGGCCGGTACGGACAACTCCGTACGGGGGCGCGTGAACGCAGCGGCCCGTGCCGCCACGGCGCTCATCGGCCCACCGCCCCGAGAGCAGTGGGCACCACCAGGGCCGAAGCCGTCTGCATCGTCATCGGGCCGGTGTACACGCCAAAGCGGACACCCCCCTGAGCAGCCGGAACACGCGATTCGTCATCCACCCACCGACCCACCACCGAGCGGCCTGTGGACAGAGGACGCAGAGCCCCGATCACCCCCGGCGCTCCCGCCCGGCGGGCAACAATCTTGGAAACCGTCCCGCCACACGGGAAGCTGCCCCTGCGGGCGCCGCCGTCGACGGAGTTGTTGAAAACCTCCGCGAGGGGGTGCATGAGCGGGGCAGCCAACGCCGCGACCGAGACCTTCGAGGACGCTCTGAAACCGCTGCTCTTGTAGCTTCCTACCGGAAATCCAACTTCCGGTACGAACCGCGTAAAGGTGGGCGAACTGTACGCCGATCCCGTCACACGGGACGACCGCCGCGCCTGAACTGGGGTGAAACGGACAGGGTCGAGCTGACAGGGGGACACCACTTCGGGCACTATGAGAAACGACCTGCTCTCCATATAGCTGGACCGACCCGAGCCCCTCCGGGCTGGATCTGCCAGATGTGTGGATGTGTCGGGTAAGCCCCCTTCGTGAGAAGCGGGCGGACTCCGATCGGGAGGGGGGAGATTTCTCCTCTTCTCTTGGTCCTGGTGAATCGCGAAGCCCCTGTGGTGGGGGCCCGCGATGGAACGGGTAGTGCGCCGGCCTTACGACCGGGGTGTTGCTCGTCACCGGCGGAGCCTGGTGTGGCTGTGGTGGCCGCATTGGTGACTTCGGGTGGCCCTGATAAGGGGCCGGGTACAGATGAGCGGCTTGATAGGCCGCGGCTCAGGACCAGCGCTAACTGGGATCTGAGCGACCGACTCGGGTTATGAGCCCGGTCGGAGACGGGCCGCGCGAGGCCAGCGGGAGGTTAGCCCGCTTCTTGGCGCGCGCGGCCGATGGCCGCTAGGTCATCCCGACCCCCCTTCGGAGGACGGCGTCGCGCTGCCCTCATTCGCTTTTGCGGCCTCGGGAAAGCGCTCCGCGAGGCCCTTGAGGAGGCGCAAGTAGTTCTCGCGGTGCGGGCGTCGAGGACTGGTCTGGCCCAACTCCCAGCGCGTGACCGCGACCCTCTTCACACCCACGGCGTCCGCGATGTCCTGCTGAGTGAGGCCGGCCGCGAGGCGCAGCTTCGCGCGCACACGCGGAGACGGCAGAGCCTCGGGCAGGCCGTTCAGCAGAGCGTCGACCCGCTGCGAGCGGTCCGAGTCGGACATAGCCAAGCCTTCCATGATCGTTGTAACTACGAAAGATACACGATCTGATCTCCGTTTGGGAGAAGCGGTCGGCGCGAGCTGAGTTCCGTTCCGCGCCCGGTAGGGTCCGTGCCCGTGTCCCGCTTCGCATTCTTCGACCTGGACGGCACGCTGGCCGACCGGCAGTCGGCGCTCAGCGACGCTGTGAGCGGCCTGTGCCGGGCCCACGCCCTGGCCCTGGACGCTGAACAGTGGCTGCGTACCGAGCTGGTCGACCGTGCGAACGCGGCGGACTTTGTCCGCCTGCGGGAGGTCTTCGGCCTTGAGGCGTCGGCCGCGCAGTTGTGGCAGGACTACGTCAGTCTCATGGCGGTCGCCGTCACCTGCCGCCCCGAAGTCCTCGAGGGACTTGCCCGTCTGCGCGCAGCCGCATGGACGATCGGCGTCATCACCAACGGGGCTGGCGACATTCAGCGCGCCAAGCTCGCCGGAACCGGCCTCGCGGGCCTGATTGATGGCGTCGCAGTCTCGGGTGACCTGGAGATTCGCAAGCCGGACCTGCGCCTTTTCGAACTCGCGGCGACCCGTTGCGGGGTCAGCCTCGCGGCTGGCGGCTGGATGGTCGGCGACAACCCCACTGGGGACATCGGCGGTGGCCACCAGGCTGGCCTGCGCACCATCTGGTTGCGCGGCCGCCCCTGGCCCGAGGGACTCTCCCCCGCGCACCACGTCGTCGACGACGTCACCGACGCCATCACCATCCTGCTCAACGAGACCTCGGAGTAGCACCTTGGACCAGCCGACCGTCGGAATCCTCCACCCCGGCAGCATGGGTGCCGCCGTCGCCGCCTGCGCCGCGACCAACGCGGACGCGGTCCTTTGGTGCGAGACGGGGCGCAGCACCGCGTCGGCGGCGCGCGCTGTCCGGTTCGGCCTGACGCCGGTGGTCGAACTAGCCGAGCTGCTGGACCGCAGCGACATCGTCGTCAGCCTCTGCCCGCCGGCCGCTGCCGAGGACCTGGCCCACGACGTCGCCGAGCACCGCTTTGCCGGGGTGTACGTGGAGGCGAACGCCGTCAGCCCCGTGCGGACCCAGCGGATTGCCGCCCTGCTCTCGCCGACCGCAACCGTCGTGGACGGCGGCGTCGTCGGCTCCCCGCCAGTCGGCGGCAAGGCGCCGACCCTGTATCTGTCCGGGCCCGCTGAGGTGACCCCCTGCATCGAGGCGCTGTTCGCGGACACCGCGGTCCAGGCCGTGGTTCTGGGCACGGAGGTGGGGAAGGCGTCCGCGCTGAAGTTGTCGTACGCCAGCTTCCAGAAGACATCGAGGCTGCTGGTGGCGCTTGCGGTCGGCATGGCACGCGAGCACGGCGTCGACCGGGAGCTCATCGAGGTCGCTTCCCGGCGCACTGACTCGTACCTTGCGGAACCGGAGTACGTCGCCAAGACAGCGGCCCGCGCTTGGCGCTGGGGCCCGGAGCTGGAGGAAGCTGCCGACACGCTCGCGGCCGCCGGCCTTCCGCCGGAGATGCTGCGCGCGGCCGCGTCCACGCTGGCACGGTGGAACGACGCCAAGGACGACGGCTCGCTCACGCTCACCGACGCCTTGGACCGACTCGCCCAGCCGTAGCCCGCACTCATGCCGTCGCCGCTCCCGCCCGCTGCACCAGCAGTTGGTCGATAAGCCGCGCCGCCTCCTGCGGCCCCGACGCCGTGGTCTCCACGGTCAGGTCCCAGACCATGCCCGGATGCGAGTCCAGGTCCTCGCGGGTCGCGTCCCACGCCGCCAGGCGTGCCGCGGTGTCGCTGTCGCCGCGCCCCGCTGACCGCTGCTCGGTCACCTCGCGCGGGCACCACAGCAGCACCACCGACCAGTCGGCCGGGCAGCCGTCGACCAGCGCGCGGATGCCGTCGATCTGCCCGAGGTGCACTACCGGCACCCCGGCCGCGAACGCTGCGTCGACTCCGGGCCGGTCGATCGCGTACGTGTTGCCGTACCGCGCGTTCGCGTAGACGACGTCGCCCGCGGCCTCCAGCTCGTGCAGCTGCTCAGCGGTGCCCATCCGGTAGCCGGCCGACTTGCCCGTCCCGACCTTGAGCCGGGCGAACTGCGCGTACTTCGAGTGCAGCTCGGTGAGCGCAGTGGTGACGGTGTCCTTGCCCGACGCTGGCGGGCCGTACAGGATCACGCCCTGCTTCGGATTCACGTGTACATCGCCCCCATTGCCTGCCGGGCCTGGTCGGCGAGGCTCACGGCCGTGCCCAGTCGGTTGTCCACCACCAGGTGCGGCACCGCCGGGCGCAGCTCGAGGTCGATGGTCGCCATGTACTCGTCCCACCGCTGGAGTTTCCACGCGTCACGGGCAGCGGAGCGGAAGGTGATGTACTCCCGCATCGACTCCTCATCACAGCGGACCCACACCGGGAAGACGTCCACGCCCATAGCCGCGGCCTTGTTGGTCAGGCGCTGCATCCAGGCTGCGTCGGTCAACTCCGCGATGAACGGAGCGGAGAGTACGGTGCTGATCCCGCACTTGATGTTCGCCATGGCTGACTGCATGAGGCAGTCGTACTCCACCGACCGGACACGCTCCCGGTAGAGCTCGGTATGCCTGTCGTTCGGATCGCCGCCCAGCGCGACCAGGAGCCGTTCCACCAGCGGCCGGGTGAGCGGGTCCTTGTCGAGCAGCGGCCAGCCGGTGAGCTGGACGAAGAACCTCGCCAACTCTGTCTTGCCGCTCCCGGCGTAGCCCCCGACCAGGATCAGGACAGGGCGATGCGGGTCGCCGCCGGTGTGCCTCCGCTTCCAGGCGTCGATGATGCGCTGCTGGAGAGCGAAGTGCCCGGCGTCTTCGCTGCCGGGCGAGATGCGGTGGATGGCCCGTTCGACGGCCAGGACGTGCGCGCCGTTGAGGTGGTCTTCCATCGGCGTGAGCTTGAACGACGTCTCTTCGCCGGGCAGAGCGGTTCGGAAGCCCAGGTCCGGCTCGGTGGCCCGGTAGAGAAGGCAGTAGGCGCGACGGTAGTGCGGGCCCGGGTAGACCTCGCCCTGCTCGTGCTGCCACAGAGTCTGAGGATTCGCGGCCGGGATCCCCTTCAGCTTGGCCTGCTCCGCGACCTCCCGCAGCCGCTCGCCGGCCTTCTCCAGGGTCAGGCCGTGAGCCTCACGCTGTTCTCGTAGCCGATCCGGCCGCCACCCCGCTCGCTGCTTCCCCACCCCGTGCCCCTTCGTCATCGTCATGGCCGCGAGCCTAGGGCTCGGGCTCCAAATCCCATGTGTACGCGGATGTTGAAAACCCGTGAATGAAGCTGTGTACGGGCTTCGACAAGCCTCTGTGATGTTCCATCTCCGCCGCCGCCGGTGTGATTGCCCCACACAACGACGCGGTTGGCAGGGGGTGCACACCAGTGGTTATCGACCACCACGGCGACGGCCGGAACGGATCGGAACTAGTCCAGGGCATCAGCTCTTTCGGCGAGTTCCAGCAGCTCACGCGACGCGTTGGGCCCCGCCACCAGGACGAGCTCGCGGATGGCTGCGCGGGCGGCCTGATGGGTCTGGATGATCTCGGGGGCGATGGCCTCAGCGCGCAGCAGGCAGTCGAGAGCTTCGCCGCCGTGGCGCCTCTGCGCATGGGCGCGACCCAGGTCCATCAGCAGCCGGCCCTGCCGCTCGGGCGAGAGTTCGGCGGCGTCGATGGTGAGGCCGATGTCCAGGGCCTCGCCGGCGTCTCCCAGGTCCACAGCGGTGCTGACCGCCTGAATCTCCACGTTGACCGGGCCGAACTCCAGATTGAAGTCGTTGCGGTTCTCCCTGAGCTGCGCGGCGATGGCGCGGGCCTTGGCGATTTCCTCCTTGGCCTCCGTTCGCGCACTGGCACGGGCTCTGACGAGAGCCAGGGCCAGATGCAGGGATCCGAGGACGGACAGGGATTCCGGCGATTGGCTGGCCTGTTCATTCAGCGCGCTGATCGCGGTCTGCGCAGCATGTTCGGCCTGTCCGAGGCTGCGAAGTCGTACGAATGCCTGAACCATGCGGAACACGCTGGCGCAGACGTGCAGAGGGTCGCCGGATCGCTCGGCTGCGAAGACCGCGCGGTCGGCGGCTACCCAGGCGGCATCCGCCTCATCCTGTCGTACGAACGCGGCGGACAAGGCCTGGTAGGCCCGGGACAGCAGCAGGTAAAGCTCCGCCTGGTGGTCGTTGGGAGCTGTCCGAACCGTCCGCTCCAGCTCGGGGAGCAGCTGCACCGCGAGGGTGCTGACCTGCGCGAGCTGACCTGCATGAGTCAGGTCCCAGAGGTCATCGACGTCGCTCCGCAGGGATTCGACGGCGCGCGTCGCCCCGGAGTCGTCACGGCCGACAGCCAGCAGAGTCTGAAGCGCCGGGTGACCGGACAGCAGTCGACGGGTCTCGTCCAGATCGTTGGAGAGCGACTGAGCGGTGGGTGCCTGTGATGGCCCATCTGACGGAGCGCTGGGACGCAACTGCTGTACGGACACGCCCAGTTCGTCCGCGATCTGCTGGAGCAGGTCCATGCGCTGGACGGGCTGAACACCCCGCTCGACCTGGGAAAGCCAACTGCTGGTCTTCCCGAGCGCTGCCGCGAACTCAGCTTGCGTTCGCCCTCGTTCCTTCCGGAATCTCTGGACGCGCTGCCCAAAGGCACGATCCTGCGGATCGACGTCCTTACCGGTCGGCTTCACGACGGCTCCGTTCCGGGGCGCTTGCTCAGGCCCTCCAACTCGTTGAGGAACGTCACTTCGACGTTGCTCAGGAGCGCCTCGCGGGCCGCGAGAAAGCGTCGCGTGTGGGCCTGGTCCTCGTGCGCCTGGAACGCGTCACGGTCGGCGTACAGCTCGTAGAAGACCCGGACCAATGGCTCGTCCACCGGTGTGTGCACGGCGTAGACGAGCGTGCCGGCCTCGGTGCGGATGCCCTCGATGGTCTGGGCGACCAGGTCGTCGAACTGCAGGGCTGCCGAGCTGTCTCGCAGGGTGAAGCGCACCACCAGTGCGTATCCGCTGGCCACGAAGTCTCCCTCTCCACGTCGCGTAAGCATGCACACATTCTCACACCTAAAGCTGTGGTGCTAGATAGCAGTCAAAGTGTTGACTCGCACTGACAGTGCTACTACTGTCCAAAGTGTTCCACCCCGCAAGGGACGGGCTGCCAGAAGGCACCTATTCGGCCTGCTCGAACGCACTTGACCCGCCTCTGCGCGGGCTCCTACCGAAGGGAGCTCCATCCCATGAACACCACCAGCCGCCCCACCGCCGGCCTCACCACCGAGAACTTCGACGCTGAGACGCTCGCGCTCCTGGAGGCGGTGGAGGTGCCGCTCCCCGACTTCGCCGGCCTGGACTTGGACGTCGCCTTCGGCACGCCGCTGGAGATGTACGAGGACGGCCCGCTCCCCCACGAGCAGCTGGACGGCCTGGACATCACCGCCGCCATCGCCGCGATCGAGGCCCGCGAGAGCCGACTGCTCGCCGCCCGCGACATCGTCGCCACCGACCCGACCGCCACCGAGCTGGTGCGCGAGCGCCTGGTCGACGTGCTCCTCCCCTACGCCGCGCAGCTGCGCACCGCGCCGCCGGCCACCGCCGCTGAGCCTCTGCCGCTCGCGGCCTGATCCACCGCCGGGTCCTCACGGACCCGGCTCCCCCACCCGGAACCGCCCCCAGGGCGGCGCCGGATGAGGGAGCCGGACCCTCGGTCCCCGATGTACCGCCCGGACCCCCCGATCTCGGGGCCCCGATCTCGGTCGGGGTGTGAAAGGCAGCGGCCGTTCTCTTGAGAACTGAATAGTGATCATGCGGGGCTGGCGCGAGAGGCACGCCTGCTCTCCCCCTACGCGAGGCAAAGCCGTTTCCGGGCGACCGGGAACGTGGGGAAGGACCGGGAGCTGACCAGACCGATGCACCACCGGCTGGATGGCAAGCGGATCGACCAGCGTGGCCCCAAGCATGTGGCGAGATGAGACAGATCGCCCCCGAGGCAAGCCGGGTGAAGCCTTGTCCCCGCGGCCCGACCTTGCCAGTCGCACCCACCAATCCGGTGGCGTGAAGCCGCAGCTGAGGCGCCGTACAAACCACGGCGCGCGTCACAGCTCGACATGACGCACCGGGAACCGACCCGGCACCGCCTGCAGAAGGCGACAGGCGCGCTACCGCGCCCCTTAGATCCAGCAGCCCCGCGCTGCCCAGTCGCTCACCGCCCGCTTCGGCGGTCGGTGAGCGGTGGAGAGCGCGGAGGACGATCCCGCTCTAACAGCACGACAGCCCCGGCGACTTGGAACCCTCCGGGGCTGTCCAGGACCTGACTGGAGGACCTGATGCAGCCCAGCATCGCACGCCCGCTCGGGAACACCGACTCCGACCCGGACATGGACGAGGCCCTGCGCCGCGTCCGGCAGGGGAAGTGAACGGCATGGACTGGCGACACCGCGCGGTCTGCCGCGAAGAGGACCCGGAGCTGTTCTTCCCCATCGGCACCACCGGACCGGCACTCCTCCAGATCGAGGAGGCCAAGGCCGTCTGCCGCCGCTGCCCCGTCATGGAGCAGTGCCTGCAGTGGGCGCTGGAGGCCGGACAGGACGACGGCGTCTGGGGCGGACTGTCCGAGGACGAACGGCGCGCGATGAAGCGCCGTGCCGCCCGGAACCGGCTCCGGTCCAGGAAGGCGGCGACGGCATGACGGACGCTGACCAGAAGCGCCTGGAGGACGAGCTCCGCCGGACCAACGACAACCACGACTTCGGCCGCCGCGCCCACGGCTGACCGCCCCGCTCCGCAGGACGGGAACGCAACTTCCGTCCCGCACCGCGCTGTTCCACCAGGCCGGGGCCGCGCCCCCCCCCCCCGGGACGGGGCCGAGGAAGACCGCCGAGACGACCGCGACGGAGGGGCGCCCCCCCCCCACCGCGCGCCCGCGGGCGCGGGGGTGCCCCCCCAGCGGGGCGCGAGCGGCGGTGGCGACCGGCGCCGCGGCCCGCCGGCGGCGGCGGCCGGCCCTTTCGCACGCCTCCAGCCCGAGAGAGTCTCGGGCCCGCATCCCCGCAGGAGAGCCCATGCGCAGCAGCACCCAGCTCGACACCGCGACGACCGCCACCGGTTCCACCCGGCTGCCGGACTCGCTGTGCACGCACACCCCGAAGTGCCCGTCGGCCGACAGTCCGGACCGCGAGGCCGCCGTCGTCGTGGCCGGCCACCCGGAGCAGGGCTGGAGCCTGCTGTGCAACGCCGTCGTGCTCTTCGAGGACACCGGCGAGCTGCTCCCCGACGGCAAGGTCGTCGCCCCGCACCGGCCCCTCGCGGTCGCGGCCTGACTGACGGCTGCCTGATCCGCCCGCACCGACCGCCCATCCCGTGGCGGCCGGGTCGGGCGGTGACGGGGAGCCGGACAGTCCGGACCGCGTGATCCGTGAGGAGCTACGGATGCCCTTCTCCACCCCGGCCGCCACCGCGGCGGCCACCGCGTTCAAGGTCGACGACTTCGTGCTGTACCGCGACCCCGAGCGGTTCTGGCGCGGCGAGCCGGGCCACACCTTCGTCTGCCGCGTCAGCGCCGTCCTGCGCTTCACCAACGGCGGGTGCCGCTACAACCTGCTGCCGGTGACGGGAGGCCTGGTCCGTGAGGTCCAGGGCGACTACATGCGGCTGCTGCCGCCGGCCGACGCGATGCGCGACATCGACACCGCCCCGCTGAACGGCGACGCCGCCGCCGACGACATGACCGCGGCCGCGATGGCCTGGCTCACCCAGAAGGCCGCCACCGCCAACCGGCGCCCGGAGCTGCCGCCCCACTGACCCCGCCCCCTCAAGCCCTGCCGGGCCGCCGCCTTCCCCAAGCGACGGCCCGGCAGGCGCACACCAGAAAGGACCCCGCCTGTGAGCACCCGACGCCAGCCCGCCCGCAAGGCTCCCGCCAAGAAGACGACGACCAGGGCCAAGACCACCCCGGCCACCAAGACGGCCGCGACGGCTGGCCCGAACGAGGCCGCCGACACCACGGTGACCACCGAGCCCGCCCCCACCCCGGCGCCGCTGCCGGAGGTCGACACCGAGGCGATCGTGACCGCCGCCCGCGCCGAGGCCGACCAGCTGCTGGCCGCCGCGCGCACCGAGGCGGAGGACCTGATCGAGCAGGCCCGCCGGAAGAGCGCCGACGCAGAAGGCACCGCGCAGAAGGCGCAGGCGGAGGCGGACAGCATCCTCGCCGTCGCCAAGGACCAGGCGATGCGGATGCGCAAGCTCACCGAGGAGCAGATCGCGTCGGCGGAGGAGACCGTGCAGCGCGCCCGCACGATCGCCGACGGCGACCTGGCGGCGGCCGAGCAGACCCTCGCCCGCCGCCGCCAGGCCGCGGAAAAGCTCCAAGCCGAGGCCGAAGCCGAGGCCGCCCGGATCGTGGAAGCCGCCCGCGCCCGCGCGGCGCAGCTGCGCACCGAGGCCGAGCAGGACAAGGACCGCGTCCAGGCCGAGGCCGACGCCACCGCCGCGCACGCCGCGCACCTGGTGGAGGAAGCCAAGCAGCGGGCCGCTGATCTGGTGGCCGCTGCCGAGGACGACGCCCGCGCCCGCCGCGAGGCCGCGACCGAGATGCGCCAGCAGGCGGAGAAGGACTCCGAGCAGCTGCGCACCCAGGCCCGCGAGGACGTCGCCACGGCCGAAGAGGATGCGGCGAGGATCCTGGACAACGCCCGCGGCCAGGCCGCCGAAGTCCTCCGCGAGGCGGAGCAGGACGCCGACGACACGCGCGGCGACGCGCAGCAGGTCCTCGAGGCCGCGCAGGCCCGCGCCGAGGAGGACGTCCTGAAGGTCCGCTCGATCGCGGAGGCCAAGGCGGCCGGCGCCATCTCCAGCGCGGAGGCCGCCGCATCCGAGCGGATCACGGCGGCGGAGAAGGAAGCGGGCCGCCTGGTCGCCGACGCCAAGCGGGAAGCCGAGCAGGTCCGCAACCGCGCACGCACCGAGCAGCAGTCGGCGTGGAAGGAGCTGGAGGCCACCCGCGAGGAGGTAACCAAGGCCCAGGCGCTCATCGCGAAGCAGGAGAAGAGGAAGAACTTCGTCAACACCTGGGGGCCGCGCGTGGCCCTGGGCGCGACGATCGTCCTCACCGCCTCCGGCGAGTTCGCCCTGGCCAAGCTGAGCGGCTGGCCCGCAGAGGTCGCCTGGGCGCTGCCGCTGGCGATCGACGTCTACGTCGTGCAGGCGTTCCGCCGGCACCGCGACGTCGCGGGCGCGCTGATCCTCATGGTCGCCGCGAACGCGATCTACCACCTCGCGTACGCCGGCCTGGTCGGCGTCGACAAGAAGGGCGACCCGCTGTGGTGGCTCATCGTCGGCGTCGCCGCCATCGCCCCGTGGGTGATGTGGCGCATCCACCAGATCACCAAGGAGCCCGGTGAGACGGACTCCGGTGAGACCGGCACCACCGGCGGCGCCGGGCCGGATGAGACCACGCGCACCGCGCCCGCCGGTGAGACCGAGCACACCCGGGCCGCCGATCTCACCGGCTTCGGTGAGACGGTTCCCCACCCGCGCACCGCCCCGGCACTCGTTGCTGAGACGGGTGAGGGTGAGACCCGCCGGGAGCTTGAGACCGGTCCGGCTGAGATGAGCGGCCCGGTGAGCCTGACTGAGACGACGTCTCACGCGAGTGAGACGCGCAGGTCAGACGCTGAGACGGACTCCTCCGGCAACGGCGTGACTCCGGTTCCGCTGCGCTCCGGTGAGACCGGCCGCCCCGCTCTCGCCCGGGACGCTGAGATCGAGGGGCAGATCACCTCGCTGCTCAGTCTCATGTACCGGCGCCAGGGCGCGGAGACCGTCTCAGTGGACGAAGCCAAGGACGTCCTCGGTGTCTCACGCGCCACCGCCGGCCGCCGCCTTGAGATCGCACGGACCCGCTTCCGCGACGTCTCGTGAGATCGCTGGGCGTCAACCGGCCGCCGGTGGGCCTCGCGCCCTGACGCACCGCACCACAGCGGACCGCCGGAAAGGCCGGCGCACCGCACGGTCCGGCACACACCAGTGAGGGCCAGCCCGCGGGATTCGGGCTGGCCCTCGCTGCGACTGCCGGAAGCAGTCAACAGCCCCCCGAGTACAGCAGATCCGACCCCCACGGAGGACCCCGTGAGCACCGAAGACAAGCCCTTCTTCGACGACCCGAACGCGGCGCTGCGCGAGATCGCGCAGAACCCCGCCGCCTACGCGCACTACCTCGCGGACTTCAACCGGGTCGTGCTGGACATGCAGGCCAAGCTGGAGATCCTCCAGCGCGAGACGCGCCTGCACTGCCGTAAGACCCGCGTGGAGGGAGACAAGTGGGGCCAGGCTTTCCTGCGCTCCTTCCCGGTGGAAAAGTCCCTGAACGACGTTCTCAACGACCTCAAGAGCATTAGTTCCGGGCTGGAAAAGAGCGCCCATAGGCGCCACGCCCACGACGAAAAGGTGCAGGAGGTCAGGAAGAACCGAAAAGAAAAGGCGCAGCTCAAGGCGCGTAAGAACAACCCGCCGCTCCAGGCGGCCCCGGAGAGCTCGGGACAGCAGGGTGCACAGAGCCCGAATATGGGTTATGGTGGTCCCACGTCGATTTACAACCTGGACCGCAGGGAGTCGGCGTGAGTGCCGGTCGCCCGCTCACGAAAGCGGAGCGCAAGGCGTTCAACCGTGCGAAACATGAGCAGAAAATCAAGCAAGAAATGATCGCTCAGCACGGTAACGACCTCGGCAATTTCTACGCCTGGCTCCGAGTTGTGAGCATCAGGGGAACACAGGCTTACCGCGGCGGGGACACGGCGTTCATCCGTGAGGTCGTGCGGGCCCTGCAGAACGTCCACAACCGCCACGTCGGCTAGCTACCTCGCATCTCATCACGAAGGGCCGTCCCCGATCCCGGAGACGGTCCTTCGGCGATCCCAACGCGTGCCGCGCGTGACGCGTGCCGCGCGTGACGCGCACGCGTGTACGCGAGGCCGAGGCCGACTGTCAAGCCCAGGAGGAGGGGTCGCGTGTCCGACGACACCGACAGCAACGTGATCAACCTCCCCACCCGGGACAGCGATTCCGACGAAATGCCGGACGCTCCCGACGGCGGGGAACTCTTCTATTCCGAACCGCCCGACAGCGGCTCGGGCGGTGTGGTCCCTCCGGAGTCCCCTGCGGAGACGACAATGGAACTCCCGGCTATTCGCGGGCCTATTTCCCCGGAAGCCGCTTTGCGGGAAACGGGGATGCCGGACGCCCCGGATTCCGACGACGGAGAATACGAGGAAGACGAATACGAGCAGCCTCGTTCTCTCGCCGATCGCCTCGGTGACTGGCTGGAACACCGGCTGGAAGTGGCGCGGGACCGGCACGCCGGGGAAGCGCCCTTCCGTGAGGCTGAAATAGCGCGTAAGGCTGCGCTTTTGGAGGCCCGCACCGCTGAGGAAACCGCGATGATGGAGCAGAACGCCAAGCTCCACGCCGCACAGATGAAATCGAAGGCCGACAAGGCGGCGGCGCGCGGCAAGGCCGACGCGGCGCGGTCCTCCAGCTCCGGGATGGGCGCCGACAAGGGCGGCCGTTCGAAGGCCGGCGGCGGGGGCGGCTCACGCGGCGGCGGCAACTCCGGCGGCTCAGGCCGGGGCGGAACCGGCGGCGGCCGGGGCTCGGGGACGAACGGGTCCGGTGGCACCGGTCGCGGTTCCGGGGGCGGCAACTCCCCCAAGGGAACCGGGAAGGGCTCTGATCGCTCCGCTGGTGGCCGTGGGGGCGCCTCGAAGGGCAATGAGTCGTCCGGTGGCCCGAAGGGCCGCCAGAACGGCTCTGGAGGCACCGGTGCGGGCAAGTCCGGCACAGGCAAGGGAAGTTCGGGCGGCTCGGGCAAGAACGGCTCGGGCAACTCGGGTTCCGGCAAGGGCGGCTCGAAGGGCGACGGCGGCAAGTCGAAGGACTCGCCGGCCGCCAGTCCCCGGGCCGAACGGGCCCGCGGCCGCCAGGAGCGCGCCGCCGCCCGTCAGGCCGCTCGGCAGCAGCGGCGCAGTGCGAACCAGGCGGCCAACCTCGCCGACCGCAGCAAGGACCGCGACCAGGACCGCGCCGCCAACCAGGCGGCGCGCGAGGAGCGCCGCCGGGCGAAAGCCGAGCGGAAGGCCGCGAGGCGAGCCAAGCGGGAGGCCGCCAAGGCCGCTGACGACCGCACCACCCTCGGTGCGGCCGTGGCGGAGGAAGCGCAGCGCCGCTGGGACAAGCGCCGTGGAACCGAGAAGGGCAAGTCCGCGAAGGACGACACCAAGGACGCCACCGGGGACAAGGACGCCAAGGGCTCCGAGGCCACGACCAAGAAGATGCCCAAGGACGGCCCTGAGTCGTCGTCTGACGGGCCGAAGGACGGCTCCGCGACCAAGGAGCCGGACGACGGCAAGAAGGGCGGCGAGAAGCCGTCTGACAGCCCCGGCGACAGGGACGCGAAGGACGGCGCCAAGCCCGACGACGTCAAGGACCCGCCGGGCACGGGTGACAGCGGCGACGACCGCTCGTTCAGGGAGAAGATCAAGGACTTCTTCGCCAAGCCCGAAGAGGATGCCACCCCGCCCGAGGCGGAGGAGTCGTCACGGCTCCGGCCCGAAGACCTGAAGGTCACGGTGGACCGCCCCGGCGGCCCGACCCGCTCCCCGAAGTCCGAAGAGGCTGAGGAAGTCATCCCGGACGCGGTCATCGTCGAAGACGCGGCCGACCCCTTCGGAGCCACCGTCACGAACACGGCGAGCCTCCCCCGGGCCCCCGAGCCCCACACCCAGCGCCCCGGCACCACCCGACCCACCGCACAGGAGGACCCCGTGGCATCGGAGGTCAGCAAGCCCACCTCGGGCCAGACCGGCATGGCGGCCAAGCACCGTACCGACATCACCTTCGGCGAGTACCTGATGGAGATCGTGAACATCGCGATCGCCGCCGCGCTCGACAAGGACCGCGCCCAGGAGCTGGCAGTCGCGCTCGGCAAGGTCGCCGACGCCCTGCGGGACATGGCGGCCGACCTGGTCGGCGACCACAACATCGCCACCGAGGTCGTCGACCAGGTCACGGACCTGGCCGACGCCGCGGACCGCATGAAGCAGCTCGCCGAACGGTGCGCCACCGAGTGCGAGATCGCCTCCGAGGCCGCCCGGATCGCCGCCGTGTCGGTCGGCCGCGTCTACGGCGAGGACATCGCGGCCATGGACGACGCGGGCCTGGCCCACGCCTCCGCCGCCGCCCACCACGACTAGGAAGGAGGTTCGCCGTGAGCGACCTCGCGCCCACCACCGGCGGCGGCGCTGCCGCCGCGACCGACGGCGACAACCGCTACAAGGCCGTCCAGCAGAAGCTCAAGACGCTGGGCACCGCGATGGACCTGGCCGGCGACGAGCTGGAGCAGTTGCTGCGCCGCATGCGCCTGAACGCCCAGCGCACGGAGGGCTTGGCCGTCGACATCGCCAACGCCGAACTGGACCGCAAGTTCATCGAGATGACCAACCAGGTGGCCGTCGCCCTGGGCGGCGCCGCCACCGAGGTCCAGAAGCTCCACGAGACGGCCCAGGAGGTGTCCGGCCTGGCCACGGAGGCGCGGCGTACGCACGCGCGGCTGTACGAGGGCCTGGACACCGTCCGCTCCGGCAGGCGGGAGCGCACTCCCAAGCCGGGCTTCTTCGCCCACTGACCCCTCACCTCGCCGAAGTCCCCGATGGGGGGGGGGAGCCCCAGCGCGGGGGGCCCCACCACGCCCCGCACCGGGACACGCGCCAGCAGGCGAGGGGGCCCCCCCCCCCCAGCCCGCCCCCCTCACCTCCGGGCGGCCGGGGTGGGGGGCCGCGCCCCCCCCGGGGGCCCCCCAATCGTCACTCCCGAAGGAGAACGTCCCGTGTCCGTGCCGCGCAGCGCCGCCCTGGAGCGCACCCTCTACACCCTGGCCGCCCCGGTCCTCGCCGCGGCCCCGAACCTCTACCCCGACAGCCCCGTCAACACGGTCGTGCAATTGGCGGGCGCTGCCGGCGTCGGTGGCTGGTTCCTCGCCTACAAGAGCGACGAGCCCGGCACGGGCCGCAAGATCCTGCGTTGGTCCCCGCTCGTGGCCGCCGCTGCCATCGACGTCGCGGCCCGGCACACGGTTGGCTTCGGCCCCTACTGCCTGGACGCTCTGCTGGCGGCCGGGTGGGCGGCGGCCGGTCTGCTCGTGATGCCGTTCTCCCGGCACACCCGCAGGGGCCACCGGCCCGCGCTCGCCGCCCCGGCCCCCGCCCCGCAGCTCCAGCCCGCCGCGCCCGAGCCGTCCCCTGCGCAGCCGGACGACGGCGCCGACGCCTTCACCCGGCAGGTCCGCTGGCTGTGGGAGAACCGCGGCATGCCCGGCCGCACCATCGTCATCAAGGCCACCCCGCACCCCGGCATGCCCAACGACCTGTCACTGCTGTTGCGTGCCTCCGAGGCAGGCCGGGCCATCTCCGGCCTCAAGGAGGACGACATCGCCGCCGCGTTCAGCGTCGACGTCACCGACGTGACCATCAGGGAGGTCGTCCGGCAGCACGGGCGCGAGGGCGGCCCCGCCTGGCGGGAGGTCGACGTCACCCCCAACGCAAACGACCGGCGCCGCAAGGCCCCCACCGCCCGCGAGTGGTGGGCCGACCGGATCGGCGCTGCCGGCGGGGCCGTGCCCGGCTCGGAGTTCGTCAAGGAAGTCCGCGACAACGAGCGCAAGGTCACCCACTACATCGCCCAGGTCCCTGACGAGGCGGGCGAGCCGCGCGTCAACCAGCACGCCCTGGCGGCCGCGCTGAAGACCAAGTACGACGAAGGCCGGCTGTTCGTCACCGTCGACGGCAGCCAGGTCCTGGTCTCCCTGTGGGACAGCTCGCCGCTCGCACGGTTCTTCCCCGCCACCCGGGAGCTGCTGACCCCGGACAAGGACGGCCGGTGGGTGACCGGCTACCTCGGCAACGGTCAACCCGCCCGCAACCGCGTCTACACCGACCGGGGCGCGGCTCACGGCCTGTTCGTCGCCCCGTCCGGCGGCGGAAAGACCCAGCTGATGGGCCTGCACGTCGCCGCCGACGCCCTGTTCGGCGCGGTGGTGTGGCTGGCGGCGGAAGCCCCGGACGAGAAGGCGGCCAAGCTGGGCGAGTACACCGACCGCTACGGCGTCGGCGCGCTCTACATGATCCGGCTCCTGCGGGCGCTGGACGCGCTGATGGAGATCCGCGGCGAGATGGTGTGGGAGGACGGCAGGGTCTACGACTGGGACCCGAACATGCCGGGCTGCCCCTACCGGATGCTCTCCGCCTACCTCGATGAGTTCCTCTCCGCCGCCCGCCACGGCGACTACGGAGCGGAGATCATGGACCTTGCCGAGAAGGTGTCGGTCAAGGGCCGCAAGTACGGCATCGGCATCAAGGTGGCCGGCCAGTCCATCTACGTGCAGGACGGGTTCACGCAGCTGCTGTGCGAGAACCTGCGCGAGAACTGCATCCCGGTCGTGCTGAAGGTCGCGCCCGGCAAGGTGGGCGCGATGTTCAAGGCGCTGGGCATCCCGTCCGAGAACACCCCCGACCCCCTCCCTCGCTCCTTCTCCCCCGAGGAGGCGGGCCGGATCGAGCGGGTGATGCGCGGCGAGCCCGAGCCGCCCGCCAACTCCAACACTGGCGGCGCCGGCTGGATCGTCGAAGCCAAGCAGCCCGAGGTCCTGCGCACCCTGTACATGGACTTCAAGAAGAGCCTCGACGACTACTTCCCCGACGTCATCGCCACCCTCACCGACCACGAGATCCGCGAGCTCGAAGCGCGGGACCTGTGGTTCGACTGGACCGAGCCGCCCCGGCCCGGCGAGTTCGGCAAGGAGCCGGGCGACGACGAGGACGGCGACGACGACGGTGCGCCCAAGAAGGGCGGCGGCAAGCGTCGCGGCGGCGGGAAGTCCGCCGCGCGCCGCGACGCGGTCACCTCGCCCCGCCAGGCGCTGGAGGCCATCAAGAACCTCTCCGGCGTCTGACCCACCCCCGCACCCCAACCCCCGCAGGGCCCGGCCACACCGGCCGGGCCCTGCTCACACCTGGAAGGACACACCGCCCGTGGCCGTATCGATCTCCGCCGTCGTCCTGCTCGGCATCGTCGTCTTCGTCCTCATCCGGGGCGGCTCCGTACGCCTCGGACCGGCCCTGGCCTGCGGCCTGTTCGGCTTCTTCCTCGCCTCCACCGGCGCCGCACCGCTCATCACCGACGCGATCGGCACCGTCACCGGCTGGATCTCCAGCATCTGAAACCGCCCCGGCCGCCGGCGTCGAAGGCGCCACCCCGCCCCGCGCCTTCGACGCCTCCAGGGAGCCCCGATGCCTCAGACCCGCCCCGCCACAGACCAGGCCACCCCGACCACCGCACCGCCCGCGCCGCCGACGGCGCTGTCCCTCGAGGAACGCCTGACGTTCATCAACGCGGCGATGAGCGTCAGGCTGGACGAAGCGAAGGTCGCCTACGAGGTCAACACGGCGCACATCGAGACCGAGCCCGTGGACCTGGCCGACGTCGTCACCGTTCCGCTGACCCCGACGCTCCAGCCGCCGCCGGAGTCCTACCCGACCCCGGTCGCGGCCCTTCTGCAGCGCGCGCACCACCGGCTGCTCACCGGCGGATGGTGCTCCGGCGCCCTGGTCGACGAGGACGGCGCCCGCTGCATGCTCGGAGCCATCCGAGCCGAGGCCCGCGGCGACAGCGGCCTGGAAGCCGACGCGGCCTCCGTGCTCCTGGACGCGATCCGCCGCAAGTTCGGCGACGACGTCGACTCCGTGCCGTCCTTCAACGACGCGCACGGATCAGCCCGCACCCCGCTCCGCATGGTCGACCAGGCCGCCGGCCTCGCCGACGCCCGCGGCCTCTAACCCCCTGCTCCGGACCACCTGCCTCGCACCCGAACCCTCGCGGTCGGGTGCGGGCCAGGCCGTCCGGCCTGCGCACCACCGCCCATCACACGAACCCGAGCGAGGGAGTCGCCCCGCCATGCAGTCCGACGACAAGCCCGTCAACGGCCAGCCCATCAACGGTCAGGACAACCCGAGCTTCCTCGACCTGTTCAGCCAGACGCCCCCGCCGCCCGACGAGAAGGACTGGCCCCGCCCTCCGAAGCGTTTCGCCGGGCTGCGCGAGGCGTGGGACGCGTCCTGGAAGCAGGGCGGCTTCCTGTACGAGCGGTGGGAGGACGTCCGGCACGCGCGGTTCGCGGGCTGGCACGGGATGGCCAACTGGATCAAGGCGGCGCTCAGCCTCGCCAGCGTGTGCGCGTTCATCATCGTGCTGGACGCCGCCGGCGACATCGTCTCCGCCGTGGCCCACCGGATCGCCACCGCGACCCCGGAGACACAGCTGGCGTCCGAGACCTCCAACAGCTTCTGGGCAGTGATCGACACTCCGATCCGCTCCTACATCGCCCAGCACACCGGTGACCTCGCCGTCAGCGGATCCGCCGTTTACGCCTTCTGGCAGGCGGTCGGCCTGTTCGGCCTGATCGGCGGCTTCTTCCACAGCACCGGCGCCCGCATCACCTACAGCCTCTGGGGAGCGGCCAGCGTCGGCATGGTGTGGTCCGCCTCCCCCGCCGACGGCCGCACCGTCGCCACCGGGATCGCCGTCCTCGCCTGGACCATCGCCTCCGTCTTCGCCCTGCGCGGCCTGAGCCTGCGACCGGTCATCCACACGGCCTTCCAGCCCCACATCGACATCCGCCCCCAAGTCCACGTCCCGCCGCAGCCTGTCCCTGTCCACGACGACCTGGACGACGAACCCGACAACGTCCACCCCCTCCAGCGCTGACACGGCACTGCTCCGCACCCGCAGCGCCCGCTGAGCCCTGACGCCCTGCCTGGTCCTCGCCCGCCCGTACCCCGGGCTGGCGAGGGCTGGACAGGCCGCCCGGCCACCAACTCCCGCGCCCCGCCGACGCACCGACGTCAGCGGGGCGCGGTGACACCCACCCAACCGCTGGAGGAGAACACTCGTGCTTATCCCCCGCCCGCGCCGCCGGATCGGCCGGCCCCGCCCGCAGCGTCCCGGCCCCCGCTACCCGGCCCCCCAGCGTCGACTTCCCGGCTCCTGGAGCAGGTGATGGCCGACCAGGACGAGGACCTGGTCGACGTTGACCCGTACGACCCCGGCGACGGCTCCTTACCGGTCTTCCGGTGGAGGCAGGCCGGGCGCGCGAGCCTCGCGACCCGTCGCCAGCTGCGGGAGATGGGACTGCGCCCGGGCGGACACGAGCCCGTCGCCCGGATCGAATGCCGCGGCGGGAAGCGGTGGGCGTGGTTGTACCGGATCGACTTGGCGAAGCCGAAGCTCCCGATGACGCTCGCGAAGGAGGCCGCGCTCGATAAGGCGATGGCTGCTCGCCAGACGTGTCCCGGCCCCTGTGGCCGGCGCTATTTCCACTGCCTCCCTCTGAAGACCTTGGGGTCCTGCCTGGAGTGCTTCGACGGCACGCCCGCCGGCCCCGCCTCCTACATCGCTCCCCCGGCCAAGCACCTGCTGGCCGCCTGATCCGAGAGGACACCAGCCCATGAGCACCGCCACCCTCGCCGCCTTCACCGAACCGGACCGTCCCAAGAACCTGCTGATCAGGTTCATCACCGTCGGCGGCTCGTACGTGGACGTCACCGGCCCCGGCGAGCACTCCGACAAGAACTGCTGGAACTGCCACGGCTGCGGAGAATCCTCCCAGTTGCCCGACGGGGACTTCCTGTTCTGCATCCGGCCGGACGCCAACACTCACGCCGCCACCTGCCGCGCCATCCCGCTGAAGTGACCGCCCGCCACCTGCGCGGCGCCCTGCTGCTGGCCGCCGCCGTCCCGCTCGCCGCGGCGACGGCCGCCGCCGCGCTCAGGGCCGGCCACCTCAAGGTCTACGCCGACCGGCACCGCATCGAGATCACCGCCCGGCCCCGGCCGGGTTGCCCGCGCTGCCACGGCGAGGGCGGTTGGTGGACCGGTGGCGCCTTCCCGGAGATGGAGGCGTGCGGCTGCTGGTCCGACCGGCGCGAGCTGCGCATCCGGCTCCTGCCCATCCCGGCCTGGAACGAGCCTCCGTTCTGAGCACCACCGCCCCCGGCCGGAGACCGGCCGGGGGCGAAGGCACCACGGGGCGTCCGCAGCATCGGCAAGAGGCCGGCCGCCCCGCACCCCACCCCGAATCCGAGATGAGGAGCACACCCAGCATGACCGATCGCCTCCGCGCCATCGAGGGCCTGGCCCTGGTCGCCGCCCTGACCGCCGTCTTCGACGGAGTCCACGCACTGGGGGACCAGTTCGTGCAGAACTCGCACGACGCTTCGACCAAGGGCATGTACGGCTCGCACTTGGTCTACAAGAACGACGGCTCCCCGGTGGAAGAGAACCCCTGGCGGCACGGCAAGGAAGGGCGCACCTGCACCGCCAGCGCGTACGGCCGCCGCTCGGTGAGCCGACACGTCGCCTCCTATTCGGCCGTGCAGCTCGCCTCCACCCTCGCCGTCACCCGCACCCTCGGCTACCGCGTCCCCGCCAGCGCCCTGCTCACCGGCGCCGCAATCAACGCGATCACCCACGGAATCCTGGACAGGCGCGAACCGCTGCTCTGGCTCGCGGAGAAGGCCGGCAAGGCCGGCTACATCAAGCACGCCACGGTCGTCCGCAAGGCCGGCGGCGAGGGCACCGAGTACCCCGAGGCCGTCCAGGACGTCTCCGGTCCCGGTACCGCGCTGATGGAGTTGGACCAGGCGGCGCACCGCGCGATCGGCGTGGCCGCCGCCCTGGTCACCACCTGGATCACCCTGCGCAAGGGCGACCGCCGGTGACGCCCGCGTGCGGCTGGGACCAGGCCGTCTTCCGGTGCGGACGGTGCGGCACCGAGCACACCGCCACCACCGAGGACGACTACCTCAAGGCCGTCGGTGCTCACCGTGACGCCCACGTCGTGTGGGACCGGCTCAACCCCATCGAGCGCGACGGCTTCGCCTCGATCCTGCGCACCATCCTGTCCGCGCCGGACCTGGCCGTGGAGTTCTTGGCCCTCGCCGACCGGCAGGCGACGGGAGGCGACAGCCGGTGAGCACCCCCGCCATCTTCTTCGCCACCTACACCAGCCTCGCCGGCGCGCTCATCACCCCGTTCGTGATCGCCGCCGCCCGCCGAACCATCGCCCGCATCCACGCCCAGGCCGACCAGAAGGAGCAGTAACCCCATGGCACTCACCCTCTTCTCCCGCACCCGCACCCGCACCCGCACCGCCACCGAGCCGGAGCCCACCCAGGAACCGTGGCCGGAGATCGGCGAGACCTGGAAGCCCGAGGGCGTGATCGTCACCCAGCGCTTCCTCGGACTGGCCGGGGCCGTCGTCCTCGTCTACACCGCCGACGCCGGAATCAACGGCACCTACTACGCCGTCGCCTGCCTGGGCTGCTCGTACCGCACCCGCTCCAAGACGGACCGCGACAACTACATCGCCTCCGAGCACGCGGGCGGGGAGATCGCGAACGCCCACGCCGCCCAGTGCCGGGCGCTGCCCCGCGACCTGCCCACCCGCCCCGACGACGACACCGCCCGCGAGATCGTGCGCCGCCGGGTGAACGCGGAGCGCCGCTCCGACTACGACTCCACGGTCTACCTCACCGCCTTCCACCTGGACCGCCTCGCCCTCCAGCGCTCCACCGAGTGGATCGAGGAGGAGCTGCAGCGCCTCGCGGACGAGGAGCCGGAGTTCCTGACCGCCAAGCCGCGTACCTACGGCACCGGCACCGAGTTCACGATCCTGCGCCGTCCCAAGCGCTGACCGGACGCTCTCCGTACGGCCCCGCCGCACCGCCCCCGGGCGGGCGACGGCGGGGTCGTGCGGTGTCCGTCCGGTCAGCCGAGACCGGACGACCGGCCCTCCCCGGAGGTCACCGTGCCCCTCGCCCGCCGCTCCCTCATGGAAGCCGCCGCCGCCCGCTTCGGCTGGCGCCGCGCCTACGGCGACACCACACAGGTCGACGCGCTGCTCACCGAGCAGACCGAGACCGCGTACACCGAGGCCGCCGACCACGCGGCCCTGGCGACCGCGAAGAACGACGACGTCCTCACCGTGCAGCCCTGCGTCCTGGACGTCCGCGGCCGCGTCCTGGCCGACGTTCTCTACCTGGAGGGCGTCCTGACCGGCGCCCGCAACCGCAGCCTGCCCCTGGAGCTCATCGAGCGCCTGGAGGACGCCGTCGGCCACGGCCACGAGCTGACCGTGCTGCTCGCGGACACCGTCCGCATCACCGCCGTCCACGCGACCGGCCACTGAGCGCCGGGTCACGACCAGCGACGGAGGGAGATGGGCCGTCATGCCGCTTCGCTACTTCGAGGTTGACGTCCCGATACACCACACCACCAACCGCCAGCTGAAGGGCGTACACGTCTTCACCGGCGAGGCGTCGTCCAAGAGCGAGGCCCTGCGCATCGCGCACGAGGTGTACGACGCGGCGCTCGCCGCGCAGCAGGCCGGACACGAGGTTCCCGGCAGGCAGGCCGGCGGCTGGGGAGCGCGGGGGCTTCGGCCCGACTGGGCGCTCGACTGGCAGGCCGCAAAGGCCAGCCCTTGGAACGACCCCTACAGCTGGCTCAGCCACGAGCCCTTCGAGCTGTAGGTCCGCCCCGGGACGGCCGCCAAAGGCCGGAAAACCAGTCGGCCGCCCCGGGCCACCCATCCCGTACATGACGAGAGGGAGAGACCAGTATGGCCTCCACCGTGCGCGTACAGGCCCCGATCGGGCAACGCGCCCTGTTCATCACCACGCTCGCCGTGCCGCTGACCGGCTGGACCGTGCACGCGGTCAGCCTGCACAGGAAGCTGTCCGCCGCCCGCCGCGACCCGCTGACGGGTCTGCTCGGGCGCGACGGCTTCACCGCCAAGGCCCGGCAGATCACCGACCGGTACGGCGACCGCGCCCTGGTCGGGATCGTGGACCTGGACCACTTCAAGCAGATCAATGACGGACCGGGCGGGCACGCCGCCGGCGACCGCGTCCTGGCCGTCACCGCCGCCCGGCTCACAGCCTGGGCGGGCAGCCGCGGGGCGGTCGGCCGACTCGGAGGGGACGAGTTCGCCTTCGCCGTGCGGATCGGACCCGCCCGCCGCGAGTTCCGTCTCGCCCAGCTCACGCAGCTGCTCGCGCAGCCCGTCCAGGTCGACGACGGCGCCCTGGTCGACGTCGCCGCATCCGTCGGCGCCGCCTGCCCGGCCATCCTCGGCACCCGCGACCTGTCCCCGCTTCTGCGGGCCGCCGACGCCGCGATGTACGCGGGCAAGCACACCGGCCGCGCCGTCCTCGCCGGACCGCAGCACGCCACCGTGCCCTCCATCAACGGGCGCCGCGCCGGACGGCCGGGCACCAGCACCCTGGGGCGGGCGGCATGAGCGAGACCACCACTGCCGACCCGGGCACCTGGATCCGGGGCATCACGATCCGCCAGCCCTGGACGACCTGCATCCTCGCCGGGAAGGACGTGGAGAACAGGCCGGCCCCCTGGTCCTGGCGCGGCTGGCTGCTGCTGCACGCCGGCCAGGCCACCGAACGGGCCCCGATGCGCGACCCGCTGGTCGCCACCGCGATCCGCGGCCGCGCCCTGCACACCCGGGCCGTCATCGGCGTAGCCCGCCTCACCGACTGCCACCAGGACGCCGCCGGCTCCGCCCCGTGCTCCCGCTGGGCGCAGCCCGACGCATTCCACCTGGTCCTCTCCGACGTCCAGGAGCTCGCGCTCCCTATCCCGTGGCTGAACGGACAGCTCGGGCCGTGGCGCCCGACGCAGGACCTCGTGGACCAGGTCCTCCTCCAACTCCCCCACCTCGCTTCGGAGGGCACCTCATGAGCGGCAACCGCACCGGCATCGCCAAGTTGCCGGACATCGTCCTCGCCGACGACCGGATCCCCTTCCCTCACACCGACCAGGCCCTGAGCTGCCGCACGGAACCCGGCCTGTTCGCCATCGAGGACATCCACAACACCGACGAAGACCCCCGCGCCCGGGAGAAGGCGCTCGTCAAGGCCAAGCACGCCTGCTCCGGCTGCCCGATCGTCACGGGCTGCCTGAAGTGGGCGCTCGCCAACGCCGACCTGACGAAGAACGGGGTGTGGGCGGCGACCACCGCCCGCGACCGCAAGCAGCTGCGCAAGCAGCTCGTGGCGCGGCTCGGGGACGACTGGGTCGGCGTGGTCGCCGAACAGGACCGCCGCCGCCGTGAGCGGCAGCGCGCGCCGCGTGCCGTGCCGCCGACCGTCCGCGAACTCGCCCTCGCCCGCCTCGAGCTGGAGGGCATCCCCACCCGGCCCGCGCCGTACAACCGCTGGAAGGAACCGATCACCCCCGCACAGGCCGCGTCCAACCGGCGCGTGCTGGAGCTGGTCGCCAGCGGTAAGGCCGCGTGATGTTCACCGACTGGACCGAAGCCCTCGAGGCCGAAGCGCTGCCCCTGGACCCGAACCCGGCACAGCAGCTCGCCGCCGCGGCCCGGGTCACCGCCCGCAGCTCCCGCGACAAGGACGACCTCGGGCTGCTCCTGGACGCCCTCGGGCTGCCCACCGACACCGACACCCTCACCGCCCTGCTCCCCCTCATCCCGGAAACCGGAGACGCACCCACCATGACGAACACCCCCGCCGCCCCGGCCCTGTCCGCGCACGAGGCCATGGCAATCTCCATGCACAACAACGGCGACACCGAGCAGGCCATCCGCGAGGCCACCGGCCTGAGCGAGACCGAACTCAGCGGCCTCATCGCCAACCAGGTCCTCGGACTGCCCCGCCCGGCCGCCGACGCCCCGGCCACCGACGTCCCCGTCATCCCGCTCCCCGTCTCCAACGCGCTCCAGGAGCTGATCGACTGGGCGGCCGCGCACCCGACCGCCGGAGTCCGCAGCCGCGCCGCCCGCATCACCGCCGACCTCTCCGAGCTGACCGACCGCCGCGACAGCGAGGCCGCCCAGCGCGAAGCCGAAGCGAAGGTCGTCAAGGCCCGCGCCGAACTGGAGAAGGCACAGGAGGAGCTGCGCACCGTTAAGGCCGGCACCCGCACCACCACGACGGCCGCCACCGCGCCCACCCCGATCCGCTCGGGCCTGGGCAGCGGACGCACCCGGGAGGAGCTCGCCGCCATCAGGACGTGGGCCCGCGCCAACGGCCACCAGGTCGCCGACGCCGGGATGGTGCGCAAGGCGGTTCTGGACGCCTACGACGCCGCCCACCAGACCCCGGCACGGAAGGCCGGCTGACCGTGGCCAACGACGACGCGATAGCCCTGGACGGCTTCCTGGACGAAGAGACCGTGCCCGGCGACCTGCACGGAACGACGGCGAGGTTCCGCCTCACCATCTCCCCCACGGACGAGCGCACGGACGAGATGATCCTGCCCTGCAGCGTCACCGACTCCGAGCTGGCGCACGCGGTCATCCACGACCTGGTCCCTGGCGACAAGCTCCGCGTCACCGGCCACCTCCGGCTGCCCCGCACGCCGGACGAGCCGATGTGGCTGGTCGTCACCACGCTCGCCGTGCTGGAGACCGCACCGCAGCCCTCCGACCCGGCCACCATCGCCACGGCCCTCATCGAGCGCTACGGGCCGTACGTCTGCTGGTTCGACGCCGACACCACCGACGTGGAGGTCTTCACCGAGACCGGCGCGTGGGTCGGCACCGCACCCGAGCCGAACGACCTGGGCGAACTGCTCGAAGCCTTCGAGTACCGCCAGGCCGCCGGCGGCGAGTAGCGGATCCGCCGTGCCTATCCGTCCCGAGAACCAGCACCGCTACCCGCGCGACTGGAACGAGATCAGCGCGCGGATCCGGTTCGAGCGGGCAGGCGGCCGCTGCGAGTGCACGGGCCAGTGCGGCCTGGCGCACCCCGGCGGCCGCTGCCCCGCCGTCCACGAGCAGCTCCACCCCGACACCGGCTCCGTGGTCGGCCTCACCACCGCCCACCTCAACCACACCCCCGAAGACGTGCGAGACGAGAACCTGCTCGCCGCCTGCCAGCTGTGCCACCTGCGCATCGACCACGGCCACCACCGGGTCACCCGCTCGATCACCCTCGCCGCCCGCGCGGCCGCCGCCGGACAGCTCGGCTTCCTCGCCGACGCCGACCTCGAGCGCATCGAGCCGCCGGCCCCGCCCCGGCCGTCCGCGCCCCGCAAAGGACGCCCCGCACTCCAGCTCTCCTTCACCGACCAGGAGGCATCCTGATGCCCGACCAGTCCACGCGCACCGTCCTGGAGCGCTTCCCCGCCGGCGCCCCCCGCGGCTCCTGGCCCGCCGACGAGTACGCCGCCGCCCAGCGCGCCCAGGGCACACCGGCGCAGGTCGTGATGGACCTCGGCAGCGACCAGTTCCTCGTGGTCACCGACACCGCCGCTCAGTAGCACCACGGAGTTCCGCGCCCGCCCGGCGCGGAGCTCCGCCCGTCTCGCCCTTCCACCACCGCGCAGGAGGCACCCCCTTGCATCCGATCCGTCTGACCTCGTTCGGCTACCTGCACCTGCCCACCAGCCCCGACGGCGTCCCCGTCCCGCCCGCCGCCGACCGGATCGAGGACGTCCGCGACCGGCTCCGTGACCCCGCCGCAGCCAGTGACATCCTCGACCTCGACGGCCTCGACCCCCGCGTTCAGGACGTCGTCCTGAACACCCCCGGCGCCCGCGAGCTGCTCGCCAACCTCGCCGACTATGCCAACCTCCCCGCCGGCCCCCACCACATCGCCATCGGCTGTGCGGGAGGCAGGCATCGTGCCAGCGGTCTTACCGAACTCCTTGCCCGAGCAATCGGGGACCGCGGCCGCGAGGTCGTTGTCGAGCACCTGCACGTCCATCTGCCGCGCGTTCTCAAGACGCCCGCCGGCCCCCACACCGCCCACGCTGAGCAGGAGACCGTCCGATGATCCGTCGCTTCCGCCGCTGCGGCCACGCCCCCGGCGCCATCTCCCCCGAGGACCAGGCCGTCGTCGACCAGTTCCGCGCGACGCTCACCGCCCTGCGCAGTCCCGAGCCCTGGGCGCCCGGCAGCGCCCGGGACATCGCCGTGCGGATTGGCCCGTTCGTGGAACGCGCGCACACCCGGCCCGGTGACGACCACGGCCCCGACCTGATCGCCGTCGCCCTGGTCCACCCCGACACTCCGCACGCCGCGGCCTACCTCCACGGCCGCCAGCTCGGCTACACCGAATGCGGCTGGCTGCGCTGCAAGACGAGCACGATCCTCGGCTTCTGGCAGCCCGGCTACGCGATGCTCACCCACGCCGCCGCCGATCTTCCCCTGCCCGCCGACATCGGCATGGAGCTCGCGCACTACGCCCTCTACATCGAGGCCCGGAAATGCGACGACAGCCTCGACGGCTACACCCTGCTGCGCCTCGGGCCGTACACCCAGACCCGGCACGCCCAGCAGGACTACGACCGGCTCACCGCCGCGCTGGACGGACGCGAGACCACCATCTCGCCCGGGTTCCGCGTCACCGCGCGGTTCGGGCCGTTCGACGTCAGCGACCACCAGCTGTTCGCCGACCCGTACGAGGCCGACGCCGTGGCGCTCCTGGACGCCGCCCTCGCGGGCGTGAGCGCATGACCGCCCCGGCCGCCATCAGCCTCTCCAACCCTGACTCAGGCGCACCCGCGACCTGGGCGGCCTGACAACCGAAGGCCCGGCACCCCCGCAGATCGATCGCGGGGTGCCGGGCCTTCTTGTGTTTCAGGGGCCCTCCGGCGAGTCGTTCGCTCCAGCCGGACCGCGATGGCTTTGCTGTCCGAGTGGACACCAGGAACCTCATGGACTATCCGGACGAACTCGCCGACCTGCTGCGTGAGCGGTTCGGTCCGCAGAGGGAGCGCAGCCAGCCCACCCGGTGCAGGGCGGCGGTCTACATGACCAAAGCGATGGCCGGCCTTCTCGGTGAGGACGACTTCGCGGCCTTCCTCCAGGCCGCGCTCCGGGCCGACATTGCCAGCCAGCAGCAGGGAACCGTCTCCCCGATTCCTCAGCCGTTCATTGATCATTTCGCCCGTGAGCTGAGCACTCACCTCGGACCGCTTGAGGGAGCGGAGGGCCGCCAGGAGGCGTGGCACATCCTGCTCGCTCTTCACGCCATCCTTGAGCCGGACCTGGTCGGCCCGTTCATCCGCTGCGCGTCCGATGCCCTGGAGAACGTCCGGCAAGATGCGCGACGCCTGGCTGGTGCACAGGCAAGATGAAGGCGCCGCGCAAGATCAAGGCCCCAGGTCACAACCCTCCGTAGGGTGAGGACACGGGTGCTTCCCAGATTCGGGAAACGGTCCACGGAGCATGGACCGAGCCCTACCGACTCCTCACCCACGCCCTCGCAGGACGCGGTCTCCCACCCGACATCGACCTCAGTGCCTGAGTACACGAAGCGGCCCCCACCGTCCCGGATCTTGCGGTCCGAGCGGCGGGGGCCGCTTTTCGTGTTTCTGGGGCTGTCAGGCCGCCGTCGACTCCGAGACGGGCGCCTTGATCTCCACCTCTATGCCGACTGAAGCCGACAGTGCCTCGATCAACTCACGCACCATCGTGCGGGTGCCCTCGGGGTTGCGCTCCATCGCGGCCTGGAGCGTGCCCGAGTCCAGCTTCTTCGTCACCCGGGTCAGCGCCTTATAGGGGTCGCGGGCAGCGGGGAGCTCGGTCTTGCCTTCGATGCTCGCGAGGTAGGCGAGCACGGCTTCCTCGGTGGCCTTCTTCTTGCCGGCCGCCTCGGGGGGGAACGACTGGACGGCGCCCTTCACCATGTCTGACGTGACGCTCAGCTGCTTCACCTGGATGAGGGCCAGGTAGAGCAGCGCGGCGGCATCGACGCCGTGCTCTTCAGTGAGGGAGACCAGCTCCCGGGCCTGAGCGATGCCCAGCTTTTTGGAAACTACAGTTTCCAAATCGTTCGATTTTCCGTGGACCAATTCGAACAGCTTCTCTGTGATCTTCCACGTCTTGATCAGCTGGTTCGCGTACTGCGGAGTGATGTCCCACAGCTCGTTGCAGTAGTCCTCGAACGTCTTGCGCGTCGCCCGGTACAGCTTGCCGTCCCGAATCACCTGAAGCGCTTTGCCAGCCGCCCAGTACGCGATCCGCAGGTTCTCGAGCGCGGCCTCGCAGCGCACCAGGAGCTCCCGCTCCTGAGCGATGAGGACCGGGGTGTCGGAGAGCTGCTTCGTCGGCAGGTGGTCGATGGAGCGGGCCAGCGCCACGGCCGTGTCGGGCTTGCCGGGGCCCTGCGGGCCGCCCGTGTTGATCTGTCGTCCCATCAGAGCATCTGTTCCATCGTCAGGGCGACGCGCATGAAGTCCTCGCGGGCGTTCAGCGCGGTGCCGCTCATCCTGTACTCAGTGACGAGCGTGCCGTTCTCGTAGGCGTGCTCGTGGATGGTGTATCGGCGGATCGGGTCGGTAACGCGCGGATAGTTCCGCTCGTCAACCCACGCCTTCACCTTGTTCAGCTGCACTTCTTGTCGGTCCTTGCCGGGGTCGTGCATGTTGATCACAACAAGGAACGGGATACCGCGCGGCTTGAGAACCCGCTCGATCGTGAACTCGCACTCATCCCAGGTGATTTTGGACGGAGTGATAGGCACGATCGCCAGATCTGCCACCTCCAGGACCTCGCGTAGAGCGTCGGCTGTCCGGCTCTCGCCGAGAGGGTCCGCGCCCCACTCGGCATCAGGATCGACGTCCAAGAAGCCGGGGGTATCGACGATGATGCGACGCCGCTCGGGGTCCTCCACGATGCCCGGGATTATGCCGAGCTTGCTCTTGGTGACGACGTAGTCGAACGGCAGCGCCGCCTCGCGCACACCTGCGCACCACTTCTCCAGGGTGCCCTGGACGTCGATGCCGGCCGCGACGACGGGGGAGCCAGCGTCTTCGTCCCCGCTGGGCATCACCGCCGACCTGCCTGCACAGGCGGCCGTGTTCACCGCGATCGTGGACTTGCCCGCGCCGCCCTTCTGCTGAATGACGACGATCACCTTCGCCCGGCCGTTGCGGGCTGCGGTATCGGTGGCGCGTTGCGCGACTGTGGATGTGGTCATCCGGGGGCCTTCCAGTCGTCCGTTGATTTCACCGCCCAGTGCGGCTACTCGGACGCGGCACAGCTTGCCAGACGGACAAGATCACACGCGGGCACCCCGCCGAAAGGTCACCTGCGGGTGGGATGGGCGGCCATGGTCTGGCATCCGAGGGATCTCGGATCCACACAGCGGGCCGGGGTCAGGCGAGGGCGTCGTGTCGGCCATGTCGTGGCGCAGTATTCGCACGGCTCGTTCGGAGCGGCACGCCCACGTAAGGAGCACATGGCCAGTTGGCGATCGGCAGCGCTCTACGGTTCGGGGTGGCATGTCACGAACGCCTACCGCCGCCGCAGCGCCCACGCCGCTTGTGACCCAGTCCGGCCAAGGCTCCCCCGGCATCCGCCGGCACGGGCCCGTGCAGACTTCCCGCCGCCAGACTCGTTCGGCTGACCCGGGAGGAGCGTGGGTTCCCTGGAGAAGCGCATGACGAAGAACGGCTCCAACGCCCGCAAGGCCCGCATCCGCGCCCAGGCCGACAAGGCCGGCACGACCTATCGTGAGGCCTCCCGCGCTGTTGACGATGACCGCGCCGCATGGATCGCAGCGTCACGCGCCATCCATCACAGCCCGGAGAATCTCCGCGACGCACGCGACATCTACCTGTTGAGTCTGTCCGAGGACGGAGCCGACCTCCCCGAGACGGTGAAGATCTGCCTCTACGCCCTCACGGATCGCCTCGGCACCGGCACGTTGATCGATCCCCGGGGCGTGAGCTGCACCGTAGAGGAGTTGGCAGCGGCCACCGGTCTGACGCTGTATGCGGCCGAGCACAACATTTACCTCGCGCGAGCCCATGGCTGGATCGCCAACGCTGGCAGCCAGGAGTACACCCTGACCGTGCCGGGCGAAGACGTCGACATCTACGAGTCCCTGCTGCAGAAACTGAAGAATCAGGTCCGCGATGCAACCGTGTACCAGCAGGCAAGGGACCGACTCGACGCCGCGTCGCGTCGCTGAAAGACGCCCACCAGCTTGCTACTGGCGGCCCGCCTGGCGGGAGTCACGGTAAAGACTCAGTGATGGCCTCCCGCCCGGCGGGAAGTACCTCGGATCTCGCTTTTGCGCAGGTCAGCGCCGGGGTTCCATGTGGCGATGATCAGCATGTCGCCAGTCCGCCCGGGGAACGGGTGGCGCTACCTCTTCCGTGGAGTGATGGTCGGCGACGGCCACCGCCGGGCGGGCACACCGCTGCGCGCCGCCCAGGACGAAGCCGGTGTCCCACCCGGCGTCTGGAAGGGCCGGGGCCTGGCCGCGCTCGGTCTCAAGGACGGGGACGTGGTGACCGAGCGGCAGGCCGAACTCCTCCTGGGGGAGGGCCGGCACCCCGACGCCGACCGGATCGAGCGCGAGCTCCTGGCGCAGGGCAAGACCCCGGAGCAGGCCCGGCGGGCGACCGTGCTGGGCAGGCCCATCGAGCACAACCGCTCACCGAAGACCGACAAGGCCAAGGAGCGCACGCCCTGGCTGGCCTTCGACCTGGTGTTCCGGCCCCCGCCGACGGCACACATCGCGTGGGCCCTGATGGACGACGAGCACCGCCGGGTGCTGGAGCTGTGCAACGACATCGCTCAGGACAAGACGCTGGCGTGGTTGGAGGAGTCGGTCGCGGAGATCCGCTGGAAGGCCGGCGGCAAGGAGCGCGACCGGGTCAAGGACGGGCTGGTCGTCGCGGTGTTCCAGCACTACGAGTCCAGGGCCACGGAATCGAGGCCGCTGCTCCACGCTCACGCGGTGGTGTCGGTCCGCGCCCGGCGGCCGCACGACGGGAAGTGGGGCAACCTGTCGGCGGACTCGCTGATGACCCACATAGTCGCCGCTGACACTCTCTACATCCTGTACTTCATGGAGGAGGTGTCCGCCCGGCTCGGGTGGGCGTGGGAGCCGCGCGAGGTGACGCCCGGCCGCAGGCCCGTCATGGACATCGCGGGCATCGACCGGCGTCTCATCGGCTGGCAGTCGACCCGCCGTCAGCAGATCGAGGACGCCCTGTCCGTCCTCACGGACAAGTACGAGGAGCGGCAGGGGCACGCGCCGGGGGAGAAGGCCGGCTACGCGCTGGCCTGCCAGGCCGCCGACCAGACCCGCTCACCGAAGCGCACCGAGCTGCTGTCGCTGACCGAGCTCCGCAGGCGATGGCGGGAATCGGCGATCCGGGCGTTCGGCGCCTGCACCGTCTACCGGCTCGCAGAGCGGGCGCGGGCCGCAGCTACGGCGGTGTGGGTGCGGGTGCGGCCGGTGGTCGACATAGCGCTCGCGGCCGTCGACGTCGTCGCCGTGGTGTACGTGATGCGCGGCGCGTTCAAACGCCACCACCTGCTCGCCGAAGCCCGCCGCCACCTCTCCTACGTCCTGCGTGGCCGCCCCCACGAGCCGGGCCTGGACGAACAGATCGTGCAGACGGTCGTCGACGACTACACCCGCCCGGCGAGCCGGCGGATGATGACCGCCGACCTGCGCGCCCTGTACCCGCGTGACACCGAGGACCAGGCCGTGCTGCGCCCGCTGACCCGCAAGCGGACCGCCCCGCCGTACGAGCGAGCCCGCCTCGCCGCCGACGCCCTGGCCGCCCGGGTCCACGCGGTGCGCCGTGCGGAGCGCCTGCGCTCCCGTACCCGGCCGCGCACCGTCGCCGTGCCCACCGCCTCGAGGTCGCACCCGCGGCCGTTCCGCACCGGCCCGAAGAACGGCCGCCTCCTGGAGCCGGAGACCGGCGTCGACACAGTGGAACAGACGCGCCAGACCTTGGAAGCCGCCGCTGCGCAGGTGGCCGCCACGCTCCAGGACAGCCGGCGGGCACGCGAAGCCGCCCACGGCCCCCGCCCGCAGCCCACCCCGGCGACGACCCCGCCGCCGCACACCCAGCAACCCGGCACCCAGCACACGCCGGACCGAACCACAGGAGGAGTCGCATGAGCACCCCGGAAGAACGCCCCGACGACGCACTCGCTCGCGCCCGTGCCGCCCGCGAGCAGATGGCCGCCGCGCTCGACGAGGACCAGGAGCCCGAAGTCGACGAGCCCGTGGGGTGGCAGCCGATCTGGAAGCGCCCGCGGAAGCCGAAGTCGAAGGCGGCGAAGAAGGCGGAGCTGCGCAAGCAGCGCAAGCGACTCCAGGACGCCGCCAAGCGCCGCCTCGCCGCGGGAAACTCGCGCCGGCCTCGCGCCCGGCAGAGCCGGATCGGCAACGCTGCCGCGCGCCGCGATGCCCGCGCCCTGTCCCGGGTGCGGCACTCCAACGCCTGGCTGTGGTGACGATGCCGGGCACCGTCCACTGAGTGGAGTCCACCCGATGTCGCGCATCGCCACCGGATGCAGAACACCGAGTGGGCTCCACTCAGTGGGCTCCACCGGGTGGGCTCCACCGGGTGGGCTCCACCGAGTGGACTCCACCGAGTGGACTCCACTCCGGTGCGCCGGACGACGATGGACGCCACTGTGGTGCGCTCCGCGGTGGTGCGCCACCGCACCCGGTGCGCCGCACCACCCGACTATGCCCGGCACCCTCGCGCGCGTCGGTGCGCCGCACCCGATGCTCCGCACCGCACCGGTGCGCCCGCAGTCGGCCACCCTTGTCCGGGTGCGGCCGGACGCGCACGACCCCTTGTCCGGCTCCGCTACACCCCCTTGTCCAGCTCTGCTACCGCGACGTTTTCCCTTGACATCGCCGGTTTCGGCTCGCGATCAGGTCGCGGTCAAGGGGGTGTGTGATAGAGGAGCCCGCCCGGCCGTGGCGCGCCCCGGCGCGGTGCGGCGATGCCGGGGGACCGCACCGCGGCTCCCGGCGGTGTGGTGCCGTGGCGCGGTGGAGCGCACCACGGTGGTGCGGTGGTGCGCCGGGGATGCGCGCCGGACCGCACCACCGCCGTCCCGGAGGTGCGCTCTACGCGGTGGTGCGGTGCGCCGGGTGCGCCTCCATCGCCTGCCGCATCCCCGCGGCCTCCAGCTGGCGCAGGACGCCGGCGACGTCGCCGTCCTCGGTGAGGATGTTGTCGGTGAACAGGATGATGGTCCGGGCGACGCCCGGCGCGTTGGCCAGGCACACGCCGTGGCACAGGAGCTCCAGCAGCAGCCGTCCGAGCGCGGCGGCCAGGAAGGAGTGCGCGCACGGCTCTCCGTCGTGGTCGTCCGCGGCGGTGACCGGGATGAAGACGCGCGCGGCGACGTCCACGAGCAGCCGGTGCAGCTGCTCCGGGCCGGTGTCGTCGGCGATCGCACCGGCGGCGTCGATGTCGCCGACGAGACGGGCCCGGATGTAGGCGAAGGCGTCGGCGACGTCGTTCGGCTCCATCGGGGCGAGCGGCATGGTGATGGTCTCGGGCATAGGTTGCTCCTCATGTACGGGCCGTCTCGTTGCTCGGAGGGCCCCAGGACGTGATTGCTGGCGGGGAGATGAGCGCGGGCTCACCTGGTGCGCGCTACGGGGTGGTGGTGTCCACCGGGTAGGCCGCGGCCGATGCGGCCCGCGCGTCCAGGTGCAGCTGGCCCTTCGCGCACAACTCGTAGACGTCCAGCTCGTGGGCGATGTCGTAGTGCTCTTCGCAGAGGATCGCCGTGGCGAAGTCGATGACCGTCTGGGCGATGCCCGGGGCGGCGTCCGGTCCGGCCTGCTGCCAGCGGCGCAGGGCACGCAGGAAGACCTTGCCGAGCGCCTCCAGGGCGAAGGAGTCCCATGTCGGCGCGTCGTCGTCCGGGCCGGGCAGCGAGGTGCCCGCCTCGACGATCCCTTCGGCGATGCCGGTGAGGAAGGCCGGCATCCGCGGCTCGGCGACGAGGAGGTCGCCGGCGGTCCGGGCGTCACCGGCCTGGACCGCCCGGAGGTAGTCGAAGGCACTCGCCACTGCTTCCCTGGTCAGCGGTTCGGACAATGCATCAGCGGGGTTCTGCGGCATGACAACTCCTCATCGACGGGCCGCCACGCTGATCGCAGCGGCCTCGAGGACAGGCTCGATCTGCGGCCCTGTGGACAGAGGCCGCGCTCCTGGAGGCGGTGGGGAGTGACTCCGGTCACGGACAAACTCGGACTGCAAGGGGCGGTCAAGGAGGAATCGGGCGCAGGTTGTTGGTGGCCGTCAGACCGCGGTCAAGGGGTGGCTTCACACGGTGGCTCCGGCCCGTGCGCAGATCCGCGCGCGGGCCGGACGACTGCCGACCCGGCCTTGTGCGGCCGGAGAAACCCGAGGACGCGATGACCACCGCACCCGACCCGCACACTCCACCGGCCCTGGCGGACACCGCTGCGACGGCGGGCCCTACGACAAGCCCCGCGACAAGCCCCGCTCCCAGCCCCGCAGCTTCCAGCCGCCGACTGACGGTTGTCGCTGATCAGACCCCCGATTCGCCTGCTCCGGCCGGTTGCAACTCCTCTTCTCTAAGTACTGATGTACCTGGAGAAGCGTCCCGGGCGCGGAAGGCGGCGGCGGCGAAGGCCGGCGCGGACCTCCGCGGCGAGGTCCTGCTCACCCTCGCGCAGCTGCGCCTGGCCACACCCCGCCAGCTCAAGGCGCTGCTGCTGCCGCGTCAGCAGGGCACCGACCATGTCCGCCGCGCGCTGCGCAACCTGCTCGCCGAATCCCCGGCCCTGGTCGGCCGGACTCACCGCGCCCAGCAGAGCTACTGGTACTGCACCTCGGCGGGCTTCGCCGAAGCCGCCGCCTCCGGTGAGCTCGCGCCGACGACCGGCCGGACGACGGGCAAGCGCATCGCGGCCAGCAAGACGGGCCTTCGGGAGCACGGCCTCGCCCTGGTCGACACCGTCATCGCCTTCCACCAGGCGGAGATGGCCGACCACGCCGACTGGCGGGTGGAAGTTCCCCACCCCACCCCGGCCGGGAACCTTCTGCCCGACGCCGTGGCGCTTCTGGCCGACGGCTCCAGCGCGTTCGTGGAGATCGACCGCACCATGTCCTACGCCCGCCTGCTCGCCAAGCTGGAGCGCTACGACGCCTACCGCGGCGCCCCCGCGTCCGGGCGCGGAAACGCCGCCCGCGCCCCGCGCAGCCACTGGCAGGAGACCTACGCCGGGCCGTCGCTGGAGCGGCCCTTCCCACCGCTGCTGTTCGTCTTCGCCCCCGCCCCGCGCCGGGCGGCCCCAGACACGAGGGAGGCCACCTTCCACGACCGTGCCCGGCCGAACTGGCGGATCACCGTGGCAACGACGACCCTGCATCAGCTCACTCACGACGGGGCCGACCGGCCCGTGTGGCGGGTCGTCGGCCACGGTGAGGACCGGCGGGCGCTGACCGCACTGCCCAAGCCGCGGTGAGCACAGCGGGCCCGGCCGCCACCCAGGCCGGGCCCGCCGCTGCCGGCCGCGCTGTCGGTGGCGGCTGGGAGGCTGGTCGGATGAACGCCGATGACGAGCAGCTGCTGCGTGGCCGGGTGTACGGCCACGACCACGACGGCCCCAACCCGGGCCCGCTGCCGCACCAGACGTACGCCGTCCTGGTCGGCGGGCCGTTGGACGGACTGCTGCTCGACATCACCGGCTGGCGGCCGGAGGAGATCGAGGACGGCGTCGCCCTGATGACCGAGCTGGGGCGGTGGCCCGGCGGCCGCGCGCTGTACGACCCGCGCCCCGACGAACCGCGCCCGCCGGGCGGGCCGGGTGTGGTGTGCCGCTTCCACTACTCCGGCGATACACCCTGACCCCCGCTGCCTACGGCCTGCCCTCGGTCAGCTGGGCGGCGGTGTTCTCGATCCACAGCAGCGTCCACTCGACTCCGGCTTGCCACCCGGGCTCCGCGCTGGCGTAGCGGCCTTCGGCGTCGGCGCGGATGTTCGCGGCGAGGGCGCGCAAGTCCTTCTGCAGACCTTGCCGCTTGGCCGCGTCCATGGCCTGGATCATTTCGTCAGTGATGTCACCGGGTCGAAGTCCGCTCATCGCCCCACCTTGAACGATCACCCCCGCCGGTGGCCATACATCGAGGTCACCAAGGTCGGAGCCGGACGGCGAAGCTCTGGTCAGCCGGTGATCTCCCGTGGCAGGCTCGTGGCTTTCCAGGCGAGGGGAGCATGGCGATGGAGGGTTTCGCAGAGGCGGAAGGCGAAGTGTGTCCGGACTGCAAGGCGGGGCCGGCCCCGGAGAACGCCTGCGTGGGGGTGGGGATGCCGATCCAGATGTGGCATACGCCGGACTGCCCGCAGTGGACCATCATGCAGATCGGCTGGGAGGCAGGCTCACGGCGCGTCAAGGAACAGGACGCGTGGGCCAAGGACGTCTTCCCGGCCGCGTGTGAACGCTTGAAGCAGGCCGCCGCCGCGATGCCCCCGGGCATGCCCGCCCAGCCGTTCGTCGACGCGCTGACCGAACTGGTCCAGGCGCAGGCCGACACCACCGGCTTCGTGGTCCTGCACCGATGGGTTGAGATCCTGGAGCGGCACTTCCCGCCCCACCTGCCCAGCCCCGACAACGTGGCCGATTAGCCCGGCCCTCACCACAAGGCAGACTGCACGCCCGTGATCCGTCCCGAGATGGGCTGGGGCGTTGGCCGGTCGACGGCCGGTGGAGCGGGCTGTCGCTCGTTGACCAGACGCTGGGCCAGCGCAGCTCCCAGACGGTGCCCACCCTTGATGTAGGCGCGCGCACGCTGGCGGGTGTCGTCGGGCCACGACATCAGCGGCATCAGGTGCTCGACCACGATGCTGGCGGCCGTGAACGGGTCTGCCAGGTACGGCACGGTCACGTCGCGATCCCGGGTCGGTGCCAGCGGTTCCTCACGTACCCGCACCACGATCCAGTCGGGCCGGTGGTGTTCCACGTCCTCCGCCTTGAGCCGATCGCGTTCCTCAGCGTCGCGATGCCAGTACGAGCCGTCGAACTCCACCACCACGGCCTGGTCATGGCCCGTGGGGAAGAGCATGTCGAGCCGGTAGCGGCCATGCGGCGTCTGCAGCGGGTACTGCTGCTCTCCGCCCGTGAGGACGAGCTGGAGTTCGGCGAACAGTTCCGTCTCCTGCCGGGAGACGCTTGTCCGCTTCCGGCAGCGCGGGCAGCCCTGCCTGCCCATGAACACGTGCGCCACCTGCGCGGACCAAGGCTTGTGTCCGGCGGGGCACAGCCACCAGATCGGCACGTTGGCCCCGGCGGTCACCTCCGCCGGGGTGAGGGCCCCGTTCAGGGACGGATGCCACAGCGCCGCGAGCTCGGGGCTCTCGCTCGACAGCGCCTCGTAGCGCACCCGGCCTGAGCAGGTGGGACAGGCGGCCACGCCGCGGACGCGGTGGAACACTTTGGCCCGGAAGTCGCCGGCGCACACGGTGCACTTCCACCAGACCAGGCGGTGCGAGCCGGCGGTGACGGCTTCGGCCGTCAGTCCGTCGTTGCGCGCGGGGTGCCACTGCGCCACCAGGTCCGGCCGCGCCTCGGTCAGAGAGGGAGCACGCTTACGCCTGGCGCAGGCCGGGCAGCCCGACCCGCTGACGGTCCGGTGGCTCACCTTCGCCTCCCAGTGGTGGCCCTGGGAACAGTGCCATCCCAGCCGTACGCGGGAGTTGACCAGAAGTTCCGCCACGTCGGCCGGTGCGGTGTCGGGGTCCACTTGGGCGAACAGCTCGGGCAAGTCGGCCAGACGCCTGGTCGGTGCGTCGCGGCCGGCCCTCGCGCAGGCCGGACAGCCGGTGCCGCGGCTGCGGTTGGATATTCGCGCTTGGTAGTCGTGCCCGACCGGACAGCGCCACCAGACCTTGCGCTGCGAGCCTGGCCCGAACCGGTCCGGCGGGGCGTCGTTGCGCGGGTGCCACTCTGCTACCAAGAAGGGCGAGTGCTCGCTGAGCGTTGTCCGGCCGCGGGGCACATACCCGGCGCACCGCGGGCAGCCGCTCCCGGCGACACGGGAATGGACCTGGGCCTGCCAGACGTGCCCGTCGTCGCACCGCCAGAAGACAGCCCTGTGAGAGCCGGGGCCGATCTGCGCCAGGTCCAGATCGGCATTCAGCTCCGGGTGCCACTGGGCGGCGATGCCCGGATGCTCGTTGACCAGGAAACGGGTACGACGTGTCATGAGCACGCACCGTAGGACGCGCCACTGACATGCCCGTGCCTAGGTCGCCGGGCTGGAGCGCATCACCGCAACTCCCCGCCCGTTGTCAGTGGGCGAGCGGAGAATCATCGGATGGCCCATGAACCGACGGAGGCCGGCGAGTCCGAGATCCTCGCCGTTTCCTTACGCACGTACCTGTCCGAGACCGGCTTCTCCCTCACCGGCCTGACCGGCAAGGAGACGACCCAGTCCATCACCCGGGCGGTGGTGCAGTGGGTGGGAGCGTCCGGATGGAGATGCAGGACAGAGGCGCAGATGCGCTACATCGACCCGCCCCGCCTGACGAACGGCGGCTGCATCGCCTACTGGTCGCCGTCCTGGACTGCCTACCTCGACCTGCGCGTGATCCGCAAAGACGGCCCGCCGGTCGCCGTGGAGATCGACCGCGCGGACGAGAGCACCGCCGTGGACAAGCTCCGAGACGAAGCACTCCGCGGGCGCCCCGCGCTGTGGATCCGCTGGCACGGAGCGCTGCGTGCCGAGCTCCCGGCCGGTGTGGCCCGTCTCCATCTGCCCACGCGGTCCAGCAGAGCGCCCTTGCGGTACTCGCTGGCCCCGGTGACCGGCACCGCGGCGATCACCCTCGGTCCAGTCGTCACCCCCGAGGCCCGAGCGGACGCTCTGCGGCGAGACCAGCAGCGGATCACGGACGAGAAACGCGCTGCTGCCCGCCCCCAGGAACCGGGCCCCACCCGCTGCTACCGGTAGAGCGGACACACCACGGGCCCCGGAGGAAGCCATGACGTCCCGGGGCCCGGCTCTGACTCAGGCTGCTCAACACCAGTGCGCTCGCCTGGAATCGGTCAGGGCAGGAAGTTCTGCTGCCACTGGAGTGAGTCCATGCTCAGCGCGGCGTCCGCGAGGGCTTTCGCGGACGGGGTCTTGAGCGAGGCGAGGCTGGTGTCGATCCAGTTCTGGGTGAGGCTGTAGCCCTGCTCCCGGTACTCCACCGCCTGGACCAGACATTCGAGCTTGTCGGCGTCGCGGGCGACGATCGCCTCCGGCGTTTCGGCGGCCTCGTACTCGTCGACCGCGCTCTGCACGCCGGTGCGCACGGCCGGGTGGGCGTTGGCAACCTGGTCGGCGGTCACCTCACCGTTCGGGGCGGCCCTGATGTACTTCCGGCCGATGTGCGCGATGTCCCCGATCCGCGTCTCCTGGGAGTCGTGGAACAGGCACATCAACGCGACCCGGGCCGGATCGACGCCCTCCATCATGGCGAGGACGGAACCGATCACCCCGACACGGAAAGAGTGCTCCGCCACGGATTCGGGAGCCTTGTTGCCGGTGAACCACCAGCCGGTCCGGGCCACGCGCTTGAGCACACCCATCTCGGAGATGAAGCTCGCGGTACCCCTGGTGGTGTCGTCGGTCATGCGGTCCTCCGGTGTCAGCGGTTGTGATCGAAAACGTAGTGGACGTGGGTGAGCTCGCGCCGGGATCTCGCCGTTAGCGCTGTCCCGTCAAGGAGTTGGCCGGCCTGCTCGCGCAGCAGGTCAGAGAGCGGCCCGGCGGCCTGCGGCAGCCACGGGAACGCGGTCAGCAGCGCCCACAGTGAGTGCGCGTACAGGTCGACGTAGCCGGGCGCGAGGTGCAGCCCGTGGGCCAGGCCCCGCAGTAGGGTCACCGGATCCCAGCCCGTCAGGTCCCGGTTGCGCATGAACGCGTCGTTGGGCTGCGGTAGCGTCAGCGCGCCCAGCCACAGCGCCCAGTAGTTGAGGTTCGCGGCCTCCGCGGTGTCGTCGTCGGCCAGGGCGCGGTCGATGAAGTCCAGCAGCGGCTGCGGATCTCCGAGCCGGGCGAGCGCGGTCGCGGTGGAGCGGGCTTCCGCCCAGTGCGGCGACCAGCCCCGTCGGGCCAGCACGTCACGGCGCCGGTGAAGGGTGTGCGCGGTCCACGCGGCCGCGTCCGGCCCCCGGTCGTACGAGGCGAGGTAGAGCGCCTGGCGGTGCAGCAGCACCCCGCCCTCGCCCTGGAGTGCCGCCGCCTCGGTCGTGCCACGCAGACGGTCGAAGAACACCGTCCGGTCCGCAGCCGCCAGCTGCGGCGCGACGGCGACCGGACCGCGCCGGGGCCGGGGTAAGCGTCCGGCGAGCGCCGGCGGGACGGTGCCGTTCAGCGCCCAGGCCAGCATGTGCGCGGTGTCCCGGGTATGGACCCACCCGGCCAGCGGGTGCGGCCCGCCGACCTCGCCGTCCAGTCCGGCCGCGATGATCCGGTCCGCGTCCATCGCCGCGTCCAGCCACGGCACCAGCGCCACGTCCGCACCGAGCGCCGGCAGACGGCGGCGCAGCTCCAGCAGCGCCCCGGCCCGCATGTTCGCCAGCGGGCGCCGTCCCGACTCCCATCCCTGGAGCGTGTCCACGTCCACGCCCAGAACCTCCGCCAGGGCGGCCTGCGTGCACGGGACCGACTCGCGGATCAGACGCAGCACGAAGCCGGTCACCACACCTGATGTCGTTCGCCTGGGCCTGCCCATACCGGCCTGCTCCCCGATTGCCCTGCGCACCCAAACCCGTACTCACGGTCAGTCCTACCGCATCGGGTCCGCCCGTACGGTCGGGATGCGGTCGACGTCCGACGAACGAGACCGTGCCGCCCGCGACCCACGACCCGGCGAGGCACCGATGAGCAGCACACACGTGGTCGTCCACGACCCCGAAGGACGCCTCGAAGCGGAACTGGAACTCCCCCTGGACCGGGAGCTCCACAAGGGTCTGGTCAAAGCCGTGCTCGGATGGACCGGCGACCCCGGCCTGCCACCTGACGACCTGAAGCAGATCACCCTCCTGCTCACCGGCTCCGCCCGCGCCGTCGCCGCCGACGTCCGCCGCGCCGCCGACCTGCTGCCCCACGACCACGCCGCTCGCGCCCTCGCCGACGTCGTCCTCGAGGAAGCCGACCGACGCCTGTCCGTCCCAGCGGAAGGCACCGCGCGCTGCACCCAGCGCCACGCCCGCCTCGTACGCGCCCTGTACGAGCGCCTGGACCGCCTCGTCAGCGCCGCCCCCGAGCCAGCCAAGGTCCCCTGAGACCGCCGCGCACCCGGGCGCGACCCCAACGACCCCGGGTGCGCGGCACACCAGCACCACACCCCGGACCATCCGGACGGGGCGAGCACCACTTGACACCGAGAGGGGCACCACCATGAGCACCGCAACGACCGAGCTGCGCCGGTTCCTGACCATCACCGGCCAGCGCTTCAAGAACGGCCAGAGCGCACCCGAGATGTTCTCCCCGGCCGTGGACAAGGAGTGGCACGAGCAGCTCGGCACCCCCGCCTACGCGGCCCTGTGCCATGAGACCGCCGGCCAGCCCATCCGGCACGTCGCGAACAACGGCCACGGCCCGATCGCCTGGGTCACCGCCTACGAAGAGGCGTACGGACCGCTGCCGGAGATCTGGTTCACCGACGCCCACGGCAACATCGACCAGGCCGCCATCGCCCGCTACCAGGAGAGCGGCATCGTGGTCGCCGAGTGGGACTGCGGCCCCGCCGGCGGCGACGGCGACATCGTGCCCGACCAGCCGGAGACCGCCCGCCGGTGACCACCAGCCGTACCAGCGCAGCGTCCCGGCTCACCGCCGGGGCGCTGCGCCTCGTTGAGGCCAGCACCACCCGGCCGAACTCCGTGGACATCAGCGACTACGCACGCCGGATGACCGCCCACTGCCCCTACCTGGCCCCCTCCCTCCAGCAGGGCCTGACGACCTGGACGGTCTACCGCGTCGACGGCGACGCCGAAGCCGTCCAGGCGGAGCTCTTCCACGCGGGCGCTCAAGCCGCGGAGTGGCTGCGGCCCTTGCTGAACCGGCCCCACGGCCTTCTGCGGTGCGAGAACATCGTCCTGGTGGGCCACGTGTCTGGCACTGGGCACCGTGACCTGCTGGCCTGGCCGCACTGGGTGCTGAAGAACCTCTACGGACCGGTCGGGGTGATGTTCGGCAAGTTCTACGCGGGAGAAGAGGAAGTCACCGGGGCCGGCCACCGGATCCCGGCCGCCCCCGCCTCGTTCCTCCCCGTGAGGGCCGCCGTCCGTCGCCGCGACCCACGCTTCCTGCACGCGACCCCCGACCTGGCCGCAGCCCTCGCCGCGGCCGACGACGACGGCCGCGACGTGTTCGAGCACCTCCCCACCGAGTGGAAGGACATCCGCACATGGGCCAGGAACCTCCTCCCCCCGCCGAAGCCGTCGCCCTCCTCACCGGCCACACCGGCGAACCCACCACGGTCCAGCTCCTGAGCGACCGGCGCGGCTCCCGGGCCTGGAAGGTGCAGGGCCCCAAGGGAGCGGTCGCGGTGAAGACCAACACCCCCGACGCCGACAACGCCCGCGAGAAGGCCGCAGAGATGGCCCAGGAGGACGACCACCTTCTTCGCCTCACGGCAGCCGGAGCCATCAGCCCCGACTACCGGGTGAGCGCCGGGGCGTGGGAGGGCGGCCGGTGGCTGGCCGTCAACTGGATCGATGGCGCGCCCCTGTGGCGGGCCTTCGCCCTCACCCGCGGGCCCGAAGGAGACCGCGCCGCGGTCCGACCCTGGCTCACGGGCATCGCCCGCAGCTGGTCGGATCGCCTCGCCCGGATGCACACGGCAGGCTGGGCTCACGCCGACGTCCAGCCCACCAACACCCTCGTCACGAACGACGGCCAGGCGGCGGTCATCGACTACGCCCTCGCCTGCGGCCCCGGCGACGGCCGCCCCGTTCCGTACCGGGGCGCCCTCACCCACACCACCGCTCCCGAGATTGCCACCGCGATCCTCTCCACCCCCGCCGACACCCACATCCAGGCACATCCCGCCGCCGACATCTGGAGCCTGGGCGCCTCCCTGTTCTGGTGCTGGACCGGCCACCGCCCCGTCCCCTACGACGACGCCACCGACCGACTGGAGAAGCTGACCGCCATCGCCAAGGGCACCACCACCGCACTGCGCGACGTCCGGCCGTGGCCATTCCCCGAGTTCGAGGACGCCATCACCGCGTGTCTGGCCCCCGATCCCGTAGACCGGCCCACCGCGAAGGAGCTGACCACCGCATGGTGACCCTGCGCGCCCTGGTCCCCGACGACGCCCCCGCCCTCACCCGTGTCTACAGCGGCGCCTCCATCCGGCACACCACCGGCAAGCCCCTCACCCTCGACCAGGCCCACGAGAAGATCCGCACGGCCCTCGCCCGAGCCGCCGAAACCCCGCGTGCGCAGTGGAGCTGGGCCATCCTCAACGGGGACGACTTGATCGGCTTGATCTCCCTGCGGCGGCGAACCCTGGCCATGGGCACCGTCAGCTACATCCTCCGCGAAGACACCTGGGGCCACGGCTACGCCACCCAGGCCGCCCACCAGGTCGTGGCCGCCGCCTTCACCACCGCCGGCCTCAACCGGCTGGAGGCCATGCACCACCCCGACAACCCCGCCTCCGGCCGCGTCCTGATCAAGGCTGGGTTCACCCACACCGGGACGTCCGACCGGCAGGCCGACGGCGGAACCACCGTGCCGTACCAGGTGTACGCCCTGCAGAACTCATGACGACTGCCTCTGCCAGCCCACAGAGACAACGTGGCATCCCCGGGCACGCACCGATGCGCGGAAGAGATCGACATGGTTTCGGCCACTGCGTGCGATTACCCGACGGGGCCCGGACAGCTGTGGGTACGGTCGATCGGTTTGACGGCTGGCGGTGTCCGCCGGCGGGGGAAGTGTCCGGTCGGCGTGTCGTCGCATTGCGGGTGGGGGTGGTTCGGTGAGCAGCACCGAGCAGCAGATCGAAGAGCAGTTGGCGCAGCTTCAGCAGAAGGTCGGCGCTCGCCGTGCCGAGGTTCTGAAGCATGACGTCGATGACGAGCAGTTCGCGGTGGAGTACGCCCGACTGGTGAACGTCACCAGCAGGCTGGTGGAGTTCGAGAAGACGATCCCCGAGCGGCTGGCCGAACCCGAGCGCAGACGCAGTGAGCGCATCGTGACGTGGTCCTGGCGCGGCCAGGCGGCCATCGGGGCCGTGCTGATCGCGCTCGTCTTCATCCTCGACCACTCGACCTGGTGGCTGGTCCTGCTGGGCCCGCACTTCATGGGCACGGTGGCCGGCTGCTTTCAGAAGGTCGATGCCGAACAGCACCGTGACCGCCGCTTCGGAGCCGTCGCACTGCACGTGGTCGCGCTCCTGATGGCCCTCATCAGCCTGAGCGTGATCAGCCGGTGGTTCATCATCGCCGCCGCCATCGGCTGGGTGCTTGTCGCCGGGTCCTCGATGGACAGCACGGGCGCCGACCCGAAGGAGGCGCGCCGGTGAGCGACGACCACAGCTATCAGGTCCGCCGTCTGGAAAGCCGGACCGGCGGAGTGGAGCACGAGCTGCACTCGCTGCGTACGAAGCTGGGGGAGGTCGAAGACCTCGACTACGAGCTGAACGACATCCGCGGAGATGTCCGTCGCATCGAGGACGACCTCAGCACCGTCCGCACCGAGCTCACCGAGCTGGACGACGACGTACGCGGCGACATCCAGGACACCGAGCAGGCCCTCAAGCGACTGACCGGCCGCGTCCAGGCCCTCGAAGCGCACCTGCTCGCCGCGGGCGGCGCCCCGCTCGCCGACCTCGACACCATCGACCCGGAGTGGCAGAAGCTGGCCAGGACCGCCAACCATGGCTGGAACGTACGCTCCGGCCTGCTCCCCGGACACCAGCGCGAGGCCCACCGCCTCAACATCCGCCACTACGAAGGGGCAGTCGAAGAGCGCGACGAGCACCGAGACAAAGTCGTGGAGGCCGCCGGCGTCCTGGCCAGTCAGCCGCGCACGTCCCGCGAGTTCAAGCAGGCCGTCATGGACTTCGGCATGTCCCGCACCCTCGCCGAGAGCCACGGTCAGCGGGCTCAGAAGCTGGCCAACACTGCCCAGGCCGCGCGGGCCGCACTGGCCCAGGACGACTCTCTGCGGCAGGCGAAGGCGTCGCTGATCGAGCAGGGCGACAAGGCGGAGCGGAAGCTGAACTGGCTGCTGCGCGGCCGCCTGGCCGACGCGATCCGTGACCGCGCCCTGCTGCCCATGTGGTTCGTGACCGTGCTCGGTCCCGTCCCGCCGGCGCACAAGACGCAAGAGTGGATGGACCATGCCACCCAGTTCCTGGCCTACCGGGTCACCTACGGGATCACGGACCAGGCCGTCGCGCTCGGTGCGGCACCCGATGAGTACGTGCCGCGCCGCACCGAGTGGCACCGCGAACTCACCAAGGACCTACGCCGCTGGTAGCCCTGCCGGGCGGCATGGCACGCCCTGACGCCCGGCAGGGTGATTCGCTCCTTGGGGGCGGGGGAGCGTGAACGCCACACGGTGCCGTCTGCCCGCTGATGTACTGGCCTTTGAACCAGAACAAGCAGGCGGAGGGGCGGGCGGCGGTGGCACAGGACGCGAAGCAGGCGAAGCACTGGGAGGACTTCGACTGGGTGGTCTGGAAGCTGGAGGTCCAAGACCCGCAGCAACTCGCCGGTGAGGACCCGGACCTGGACGAGCAAACCAAGGAAGCGATGACCCAGCTTGCCGCTTCCCTCGGCTGCGTCTACGAGCTGTGCGTCGACTGCGACTCCGACGACAGCGGAACGCCCTACTACGCGTGGTGGGTCCGCCTGCTCGCAGCCGAGCACATCCGACGCGACAAGGACGGTGTGCCGCTGGTCCTCACTCCGATCCGCGAGTACCTGGACGGCCACGTGCCCTCCGGACTGGAGTGGGAGATCATCCCGGACCGTGAGCTGACGGTTGACAACGCCGCCAGCGAGGCTCTGCGCACCGCATACGCCGATGTGATCACCCCGTTCGAGCAGGCGCTGATGCCGCTGCGTACCGACGGTGCCGCCGACCTCGAACCGCGGGCCAAAGTCTGGAAGTGGGAGGAACATCTGCTGGCCGGCACGTTCGACCTGTGGCTGTGCGACGACCCGGACCGCCCCCACACCTGGCTGGTGGTCAGCGTCGGCCTGTGGACCGAGCCGCAGTTCCTCGACCAGGAGCCCGCCGCCCGTCTCGGTCACTTCGACTTCACCCCGCACCAGCCGCTGCTGTTCCTGCCACGCCCGCCGGGACCGGTGACCCTCACCGCCCGGGTGACCGGCGGCGCCTTCCCCCACAAGACCTCCTCGCGCACCAAGGCCGCCGACGCGATCGGCGTGACCCACCAGTGGACCGCGAACGACCCGGCCGTCCTGGCGGAACGTGTCCGCAGGGATCTCACTACGCTGCTGCCCCACCTGCCCACCCCGCGCTGAAGGAGACCCCCGGTGCCGTCGTACGCGAAGGACCCGCGCTGCATCGCCATGTCTGAGGCCCTCATCCCTCTGCTGCGCCGGGCCTGCCCGGACGGCGCCGGAGGATACGGCGGCTACTACCAGGTGAACCTGGACGATGAGGAGGCCGTGGGGCTGGGCGGGGTGGAACTGATTCGGGCCGCGATGCGCAAAGCGGCCAAGCAACTCGGCTGGAAGGTGACCACCCTCGGGTGGATCGGTACCCGCAACGGCACCATGGTTGCCGTCCAGGACACTCGCGAGGTGCCCGACGAGCACCGGGCCGTGGTCGATGCGGCGATGAACGACAAGCTGCGCGCGGCGCTCCACAAGGTCTGGGGCGAACCGGGCCCGGCACCGGTGCAGCGTGGCTCGGTCCCGCTGATGACGCAGGAATTCCGCGCCGCCGTCGCCCCAAGCGCCATCTGACCCCGGACGACGCCGAAGGGGTACAAGTACCGGTATGGCGTCAGAGCGGATCCGGTGGCCGGCCGTGGTGGACCGGGCCCGGGAGATCGTGGAGAGCTACGAGGGCGGCGTCACGCTGCGCCAGGTCATGTACCGCCTGGTCTCCGAGGGCGCGCTGCCGCACACCGCGCCGATGTACCGACGGCTGTCCGCGCAGCTCGCCCGCGCCCGCCGCGAGGGCCGCTTCCCCGACCTGATCGACACCGTCCGGGAGATCCACGCCCCGCCTGTCTGGCCGGGCGTGGACGCGTTCGTACGGGAGATGCCCGGCTGGTTCGGTCTGGATCGCACGAGTGGCCAGTCGCATGCCCTGTACGTCGCTGCCGAAAAGGACACCCTCCGACAGCAGCTGACCGGCTGGCTCGCGTACGCGGGCATCCCGGTCCTGGTGGTCCGCGGCTTCGGCTCGCAGTCGTACGCCGACATCGTCCACGACCGCGTCACCGCCGACCCTCGCAGTGGGGTTCTACTCGTGGTTGGTGATTTCGACTGCTCGGGCGAGGACATCGAGCGGGACTGGGTAGCGCGCACGGGATGCTGGAGCCGAACGGAGCGGATCCTGCTGACCTACGAGCAGGTCCGCGCCTACGAGCTGCCCGCGACCGAGGGCAAGCGCGGCGACCCACGTTGGCCGGCCTTCGCCCGCCGCTACGGCTTTGACCCGGCACGCCCGGTGCAGTGGGAGGTGGAGGCGCTGGAGCCGGCTGAACTCCAGCGCCTGGTCCTCGATGCGGTCGGCCCGTATGTCGACCGCGACGTCCTCGCCCGGCAGGTCGCCCGCGAGGAAGCCCAGCGCCGCGCCCTGGAGGAGTTCGTCGGCCGGTGGGGCACGGCGCCGGAGGGGCCGTCCTAGCGTTGTACGGGGGCCTGCGCGGCCTGGGCGAAGTGCAGTACGACCGCCTTGGCCCCGGCGGCGAGTTCGTCCGACAGGTCGCTGCTGCGCGGGTGGGTGGGGTGGTTCTTCACCCAGATCATGGAGAACTTGATGATCTGGTCGATGTCGCTGGGGCGCAGCAGGATCGCGTCGCCGGTGTGGAGCGGTTCGGGCTGCCGGTGCTGCCACAGCCGGTAGAAGCGGCCCTCCACGTCGTTGAATCCGAGGTGCCGGTCGCCGTGCGGGTTGATCAGGTGGGTAGTGAAGGGCAGATCGTTCGGGCCCGGCTGCCAGGGCTGCTCCTGCTGGCTCAACGCGTCCTCCGTCGACGGTGGGTGATCACTGCACGCCCGAGTCTGTCAGCGCCGCTTCCTGGGGCGCAGAGCTTCCACCGAGCCAACTGCAACACCCGGTCCCGCACTGAAACACCGCCTCTGAAACGCTGCCCCGCGTTTCACCCCTGACCTGGGGCGATGCCGCGCACATGGCCTCTCGCGTTCCGGTGTTGCACCCCGTGTTGCAGGGCTGGTGCCCGGCCCCGGCCCGGTCCGCGGCCCCCACGCAGCACGAGACCCCGGGCATCAGCCATGACATCCCGGGGTCTTGGTGCACTTCACTTGACCTTCAGGCCCAACGACCGGCCGCGGCCCCGTGTCACGCCCACTCCACGCCCAGCTTCCGCAGCGAGTCCAGCTGCTCCGCCGTGAGCTTGTTGCGCCTCGACTTGGTGTTCGAGACCCATACGCCCAGCTTCACGATCACCGGCTCCGTCTCGCCGTCGACCGCGATCGGCTCCCCGTGACTTCGCGGCACCGCCCGGCCCGCGCCTTCCCGCTCCACCCACTGCGCAAGGGCCGCCAAGCCCCGCTGGAACGCCTGCTGCGCCTTGCCCGGCCCCTTCGTCGCGGGCGTCGCTGCCGGGGCGGGAGACGGGGCCTCAGCCTTGATGCCCAGCGCGGTCAGCCGCTCGCGCTGCTCGGGCAGGAGCTGCGCCCAGGTGCCCACCTCCTGCTGCCGCCACCTCCAGGTGCCGATGTCGTCGCCGTCGTAGACGACGCCCGGCGCGATGTAGGGCAGGACGCCGTCGGCGTCGACCAGGTCCGCGAGCACCCGGTAGTGCCGCTGCCAGCTCAGCGGCCACGGGCAGTCCCAGTCCGCGTCGATCTCCGTCAGCTGCTGCGCGCGGGCGGCGGCCCGCTGCGGGTCCTTCCCGAGACCGCCCTTCCTCCGGAGGTTGGCCATGTGCTGGCCGATCGGCACCATCGCCTCGCCCTCACCCCACACCGCGTCCTGACGCGGCGCGAGGTGCCCGGTCGCCCGCCGGAACGAGCGGAGCGCGGCCAGCTTGGCCTCCCACGCCTCCTCACCCGGCTCCCAGAGCATCCCGGCTTCTGGGGCGTCCAGCAGCGTCTTGCGCCGGTCCTCCAGCTCCCCGGCCCGCAGCGCCTTGCGCTGCTGGTGCACCCACCGGCCAAGCGGAAACGACTTCGTCGCCCCGACCTCGACCTCGACGTCATAGGGCACGGCGTGCACGCCGGTGATCTCGTTCTCCGCACGCCACCGGATGAGGGCCTGGTAGCCCTCCAGCCACACCAGCGACTCCGGCCGGTACACCCGCGTACGGAGGAAGGCCGCGATGGTCGCCGCGTCGCGCGGGCTGGAGAAGTGCAGCAGCGCGGACTCGGCAGCGGCGTCGGTGTCGTCGTCGTGCTCCTGGTCCTCGCCGTCGCTCTCGCCGCCGGCCCCGATGATCCGACCGTCCTCGTCGCGCTGCACGTGGACCTTGCGCTTGCCGCTGGTGAGCGCGCGGGAGGCGAGCTGCTCCACCAGGCGCTCATCGTGGCTGCGCAGGCCCTGGAGGACCGCTACGAGCGGCTTGAAGCTGGCGCTGGCCACCATGTCCGTCGGGTCCTCGTTCGGCTCCAGGAACACCGGCACGATGATCCTGGCCACCTTCGTGCTGCCGTCGCGGTTGAGACGGAGCGCCCGGCCGATGTTCTGCACGATCTCCACCTGCGAGCCGCGGGTGTCCGCGAAGCAGACCGCCTCCACGCCCCGCTCGCCCGTGATGTCCACGCCCTCACCGAGCACGCGAACCGAGGCGAGGAACGCCCGGTGCACCCGGCGTCCGGCCGCGTCGATGCCGTTGGCGAACTGGCGCAGCGCCTCCCGGCGTTCGGCCACCAGGTGGTCACCGCACAGCCACGCCGACCACACCCGGTCCGGCGGGACGTGGCGGCCGGCCTCCAGCTCGTAGAACTCCGCGTCGATCGAAGACTTCGGCAGCTTGTCCGCGGCGGCCAGGTCGGCGTCGGACGCGTCGTTGACGTACAGCTCGGCTGCCGTCTCGGGGAGCTTGTCCGCGAACGCCTGCGCCTCCTCCACCTTCTGGTGGAACGTCATGACCGTACGCAGGTTGTACGCGGCGGCGTGCTCCAGGAGCGCGGTCTGCAACAGGGCCAGGCGCCGGCCCCGCCGGGCTTCCTCGGACTCCCCGATCACGGGGGAGGGGTCACGGATCTCCAGCACGTCGATCTCGAACCCGGCAAGGATCTCCCGCTCGATCGCCTCGCTCAGTCCGAGCTCCGCGAGCCACGCGCCGTACGTGCCGTCCGGGTCGTCGGCCATGGTCGCGATCTCCGCCTCCTGGCCGTCCGCACCCTTCTGCGGGCGGGCCGCGGCGAGGATGCGCGGGGTGGCGGTCAGGTACAGCCGGAAGTCCGCCGGAATGCGGGCGTTGTCGTGGATCGCGGCCCACGGACGGCCAAGATCACCAGCGGTGCCGTGGGCCTCATCCACGATCGCGAGGTGGAAGCCGTCCATGCGCTGGCCGTAGAGCCGCTCCCCGCCCGCCAGAGCGGCCTCCAGCGGCCCGCGAACCTTCCGCTGGCCCTCGGGTGCGTCGATGTCCTCGCGGTCCACGAGAGAGGCGTACGTGGCGAACACGACGACCGGCCCGTGCCCGGCCCACAGGGCCAGCTGGATCGGATTCGTGGTCGTGCGCACCCCGAGCGAGTTGAGGACCGCGTCGTTCTCCAGCGAGCACACCGCGACCATCGGGGCCCGGTGGCCCACCGCCCGCCACGCCTGGGCGGTCTGCGCGAGCAGGTCCAAGGTGGGCACGGTGACGAGGATCCGGCCGTCCGCGAAGCTCTCCAGCGCGCAAGCGGCGGCCGTGATCGTCTTGCCCGAACCGGTCGCTGACACGATCGTGCCCCGGGCACCCTGCGGGGGCACAGATGACCTTGCAGGGAATCCCACCCACCTACGAAACGCGGACCGCTGATCTACCTGGTGTTCCTTGAGCCGAATCGCTGACATTTCTTGCCTCCCCGAGCGCTGAATTCGTGTGGTGATTCAGAGGGCCGCGTGCGGAATACAGGCCGCGCCCAGGTCGTTCCAGATCGACGCATCCGCCTTGTGCCAGCCGCCGGGCTTTCCGTCCCTGAAGGGCGGCTTGTCGTCCGGGTCGTAGTGACCGGCATCGAGCGTGCAGACGATGACGTCCCCGTCGCTGTTCCTCGTGCGGGCGGTGCACAGACCGCCGGCCTCACCCAGCACCTCCAGGACCTGGCGGCGTGCCGTGGTGTGCGGGTAGGTGGCCGGCAGTACGGCTTCCCGGACGTACCTCTCCAGCCGCACCAGGTCGGCCCGCTCACGCTGCCTCACGTCCGCGATATGTACAGCCAGTTCAGCGGCCCCGGCCGACCGGCCGCCGCGCCGGGACCACTCCCGGTCCGCGATGCCCACCAGGGCCTCGCTCACAGCCGTCACGCCGTCATCCCAGCCGTCCCCGAACTCCGGGCCACGCGAGCGCGGCGCCATGCCCTCCCGCTCCACAACCTCGCTCTGCGCCCCGGCGACCGCTCCGGCCTCCAGCGCGGCCACCAGGTCGTCCGCCTCGCTCGCAGGCACGCCCTGCGCCTCCAGGAGTGCGAACAGCCGGAGCCGGGCATTGACGCCCGCCGTCTGATACTGGCCCACCCGGCGGATGGAATCGCTGCTCAGCGCGGGATCGGGTCCGGTAGATTCTTGGTGACCGGTCATCTGCGGTCGTTCCTCTCGGAATTCCGGGGAGTTTCCCGGGTGGTTGGGGGGTGTCCCGTGTTTCCGCCAACGGTACATGCTGCATCTACCGGATGCACGCGGTACACTGGAACCCACACGAACGAGCGACCCCCACCCTCACAGCCAGCCCGGCCCGCGCCAGCGGGCCCCAAGGGACTGGAGGCGCAGCCGGAAGGACCGTCAGGCGGGGGAGCGCAGCGGACCCGCCAGGAGCGCCCCGCGCTCCCCAACTCCCCTACTGGAGGCCCCACTAGCCGCACCTGGCACCCCGTCAGCCACGGCCGCGCGATGCGCGGCCAGCCGGGCGCGCAGCGGCCGGCCCCACTGCCTCCAGGAGCGCAGCGGAGGGAGGCGCCCACGCGCCGCGTGGACGAAGGGAGAGGAGGGGCCGCGCCCCGTTGACATC
>NZ_JBHXNW010000041.1:47144-76777 GCF_042717365.1 Streptomyces sp. NPDC058534 | reverse complement strand
GGTCCCGACTGTAACTAGTGCGTCGAATGCCAGCGGGTTGCCTCTAAGGGCTCAAAATCTGGCGATAATGAGTGTCGACCTTAGAGCGTTATGAATCCGTGACCTACAGTCCCAGAATGCGGCTGGAATTTAGGGGCCATACGAGCGACAGCCCCTCTGACCTGCGACAGTGACGAAGTGTAGGTTTGAGGGTCACTTTGGTATTGGACTAGAGACTTCTTATCTAGTACTCAGGTAGGTGCTCAATCTACACAACTACACTAGGGGAGTATTTGAGCAGGTCAGAGGGGGTGTGGCTGATGGGTTGTCAGGTATTGGTGTGTAGTTTGGCCTTCCCGCTGACCCCCAAGAGGCCTAGACCAATCTCGAATGCAGCCTGCGGGACAAGCGGCGCCTTCACAGACTGCTGTCCTGCGCCCGTGGACTGTGCCTGCGTCTCGCGCCGCCCGCATGGCGCTGTGTATGCATGAAAGAGCCCCAGTCGACCACAGGGGCCAACCGGGGCTGAACGGCGCGTAAGGGCGCGCCTGTGCCTCTTGGTGGAGGCTAGCCGGCCAATGCCTCAGGGTGGCCCTGGAGCACCGCTAGGAGAGCCTCCATGCGCCCTATGCGCTGACGGGTAAGGAAGCTGTCGTCTCCGTCCCGCATGGCTGCGTACGCTGCGTCTAGCTGCCGGCTGATGTGCGCCCACTCCAGTTGCCACAAGTGCAAAGCCTCTTCGGCTGCGCACCGCTCCTCGTACTCTGCGCGCGTCATATGATGGTGCCTCCCCTTGTGTGGGACACCAGGCCCGGTCTCACTCGCCAAAGTACGGTCGGGCCTGGTGCCAAATTGGCTTTCCTGAGGTCAGTCAGCGGAGCGCGTTAGCCGGGCTTCCCATCGGTCCCACGCAGCGTCAACGGCCGGATTTCTGCGTTCGTCGCGCCATTCGGGAGTCAGCCGGTCCACGATCGGTGTCCTGTCTCCCCTGCCCTTTGAGGGTGCCAGCGTGATCCCTTTGGCTGCGGCCTTGAGTAGTGCCCGCTGTCCACCGATTCCGGCGCCCTGCCAAAGGCAAGCGAGGCTTTCGGGGTCCATGAGCGGCGTAAGGTCCGTGTCCTGCGACAGCTCCGCCAACTCCGCTTTGAGTTCAGCGATTTGTGCGGCCACCTGTTCGCGTAGCCTGTCGTACTTGTCTTCGTCCATCCGTCCTAGGACGAAGTACTCTTTCTCCAGTTTCATTTCGCGTCCAACGGCGGATTCAAGGGCTGCGCTGATGTACGCCTTCCGCGCGTCCCTGTCCGGGTCCTGGTACGAAAGCCAGTCGCGAGCAATGGCCCTGATGGTGGGTGAGTCCGGCATCAGGTACAGAATGTGATTGAGCCACATGACCGAAACAGCATCGTCCACACGTGTGCGCTCTGTGGAAACACCCTTGCAGGACGATGCCCCCTCGATCTGGCGTGCATAGCAGCGATAGTTAACCCCGCCATTCGCCATAGGGCCGTTGCAGAGTCCACAGCGAAGGGTGCCGGAAAGCAGCGCAACAATCTCACGCTTACCCCGAGTCCGGTCCCCAATGCTGGTGCCCTTTTGGGCTCGATCAGCCAGAATGGCACTGATCTTCACGTGTTCGGCGAAGCTGATGACGCCTTCCCCGCAAGAAATGGGGTCACCCCTCTTATCCAGCAAGGGGCTGCCTCCCCTGTGGTATTTGCCGACGTCCTTACCGTTCTTGTCCAGCATCTTTTCCCGGTCAGCCACCAGGCCAGCCCAGGTGACTGAATGGGCCAGACTGACGATGCCAGGGCCAGCCCACCTCTTGCCGTGACGTGTCGGAATCCCCTCAGTGTTCAGCTTGTTGGCAATCCAGTTCGGCGTTTTGCGGTCAAGGAGGTATTCAGCGATGCGGCGCGCTGTCGGGTACTCCTCAGGCTTGTGTACAAGTCGTCCGGTGCCTTGCGGGGATGCCAAGCCGTACGGTGTCACTCCGCCAGTCCACCGACCATCCGACTTGTTGCCGGCAATGCCGATCGCCGTGAATTCGCTTATGTCGTCCGCCTGTTCGCGCGCTTGTTCGCTGAGGATGGCCAGCACCATACGGCTACGTGTGGAGTCAAGATTCTCTGCCACGACGTAGATCCGTGCCTGACGCTCCTCGAACTTGTCCAGCAGCAAGCCAACTTGTCCCATGCCCCTGCGAGAAAGGCGGCTTGTCTTGAACACATACAGTGTCTTGGACAGTCCTGCGTCGGCGATTGCCGCTGTAGCTTTTTCGAACTCCTCACGCCTGACGTACGCCTTGCTGGCGCTCTTCTGCTCAAACCACACGTGCCGGATTCGCTTGCCCTCTTGGCTGGCGTGCCAGCACATACGGCGGACCTGTTCCCGCAACGCGCTAAGGGTGTCTTTCTTCTTGCTGCGTCGTATGTACATCTCGGCAAGGTCGGTCGGCGTGCCGGTTACTGCGGCCCACAGCCCTAGCGACTCCAGTTCCTCATCCTCGAAGCCCAGTGCCCGCAGGCTGGGGAGGTCTTCCCGCTCCATTGCTGCTGTCCATTCGCCTTGAGTGGTCCCGCTCAAGGCGCTGCTAGGGCGTCGAGTGCTTGATTTCGACGTTTCCGCAGGTCAGGAGCGGTATGGCACTCTTGGTTCATGGGTGCCCGTGGTGCTACGTGGGCAAGGCCCGCTTCGAGAAGGCGCTGGCGGCCTTCCCGCACCGGGACGGCGTCGAGGTGGTCCACCGGTCGTTCGAGCTGGACCCCGGGCGGGCCAAGGACGACGTGCAGCCGGTGCTGACGATGCTCACCGCCAAGTACGGCATGAGCGAGGCGCAGGCGCGGGCCGGTGAGGACAACCTCGGCGCGCAGGCCGCCGCCGAGGGCCTGGACTACCGCACCCGCGACCGCGACCACGGCAGCACCTTCGACATGCACCGCCTGCTGCACCTCGCCAAGGAGCGGGGGCGGCACGAGGCGCTCCTCGACGCCTTCTACCGGGGCAACTTCGCCGACGAGCGCTCCGTCTTCAACGACGACGAGCGGCTCGTGGAGCTGGCCGTCGCCGCCGGACTCGACGCGGACGAGGCCCGCGCGGTGCTCGCCGACCCCGCCGCCTACGCCGACGAGGTCCGCGCCGACGAGCGCGAGGCCGCGCAGCTCGGCGCCACCGGAGTGCCGTTCTTCGTGCTCGACCGGGCCTACGGCGTCTCCGGCGCCCAGCCCGCCGAGGTCTTCACCCGGGCGCTGACGCAGGCGTGGGGCGAGCGCACCCCGCTGAAGCTGATCGACGACGGGGACGCCGAGGCGTGCGGTCCGGACGGCTGTGCGGTGCCGGGGGCCGAGAACCCCAGGTGAGTGCCCGTACATAAGCGTTGCTTGGAGAAACCGCGTAGAAATACGCGATGGACGGGGAGGTCACGGGGCCGCACAGTGGTGCCATGGAGAGCTTCGAGAATCTCGTCCGTGCCGAGTTCGCCCCGAAGACCACGTACCTCAACACCGCCAGCACCGGCCTGCTGCCCGCCAGGACCCTCGTCGCGATGCGGGACGCGGCGGCGTCGGCCGCGGCCGGGCAGCCGCTCGACATGTTCGCCGACGTCGAGGCGTGCCGGTCCGCCTACGCCCGGCTGATGGGGGTGCCCGCCACCCGGGTCGCGGTCGGCGCCTCGGTGGCCACCTACAGCGGCCTGGTCGCCGCCGCACTGCCCGCGGGCGCCGAAGTCCTCACCGCGGAGGCCGACTTCGCCTCGCTGGTGAACCCGCTGTACATGCGGGGCGACCTCAAGGTGCGCAGCGTGCCCCTGGAGCGCCTCGCCGAGTCGGTGGGCCCGGAGACCGCGCTCGTCGCGGTCAGCTCCGTCCAGTCGGCCGACGGACGGATCGCCGACCTCGCGGCGCTGCGGGACGCGGCCCGGGCGCACGGGGCGCGGACGCTGATCGACGTCTCACAGGCGAACGGCTGGCTGCCGACGGCCGCCGACGACTTCGACTTCGTGGTCGCCGTCGCCTACAAGTGGGTGCTCTGCCCGCGCGGCGTCGCCTTCCTCGTCGTACCGGAGGACCTGGGGGAGTCGGCCGGGCTGACGCCGCTGTTCGCCGGCTGGGCGGCGGGGGAGCGTCCCTGGGACAGCTGCTACGGCCCCGTCCAGGAGCTCGCGCACTCCGCCCGGCGCTTCGACGAGAGCCCCGCGCTGTTCTCGTACACCGGCGCCAGGCACTCCCTGGCGCTGATCGAGGAGCTGGGCGTGGACGCCGTGCACGCCCACGACACCGGCCTCTCCGGCCGGTTCCGCGAGGGCGTGCGCGCACTGGGCCACGAGCCGGTGGCCGCGCCGGGTTCCGCCATCGTGTCCGTGCCCGGCCTCGGCCGGCGCAGGGACGAGGTGAGCCGGGCCGGCGTCGAGGTCTCCGACCGGGCGGGCCATCTGCGGGCCGCCTTCCACCTGTACAACACGGCGGCGGACGTCGACCGGCTGCTGGACGTGCTGGCCGGCTGAGACGTGCCGATCGGCGCTGCGCGCATGGCATCGGGCAGGAGCCTCCCGTCCCACACAAAAGGCCCCTGCCCGAGTTCAGATGCGGGTCACCTCACCGGAGTGAAGTCCCGTGCGCCGATGAAGTCCGGCCGCCGGATCGGTGCCGCGAACGGATCGACCGCGGTGTTCTCGACGCTGTTGAACACGATGAACACGTTGCTGCGCGGGAACGGCGTGATGTTGTCGCCCGACCCGTGCATGCAGTTGCAGTCGAACCAGGTCGCCGAGCCGGCCTTGCCGGTGAACAGCTTGATGCCGTACTCCGAGGCCATCTTCGTCAGGCCCTCGTCGGACGGAATCCCCGCGTCCTGCATCTGCAGGGACCTCTTGTAGTTGTCCTTCGGCGTCTCCCCCGCGCACCCGAGGAACGTCTTGTGCGACCCCGGCATGATCATGAGACCGCCGTTGGTGTCGTAGTTCTCGGTGAGCGCGATCGAGACCGAGATCGTCCGCATGTTCGCCAGACCGTCCTCGGCGTGCCAGGTCTCGAAGTCCGAGTGCCAGTAGAAGCCGCTGGCCCCGAAGCCGGGCTTGACGTTGATCCGCGACTGGTGGACGTAGACGTCCGAGCCGAGGATCTGGCGGGCCCGCCCGACCACTCGTTCGTCCCGCACGAGGTTCGCGAAGATCTCGCTGATCTTGTGCACCTCGAAGACCGACCGGATCTCCTTGGACTGCGGCTCGACGATCGACCGCTCGTCCGCGCGGATGGCCGGGTCGGTGGTGAGCCGCTCCAGCTCCCGCTGGTAGACCCCGACCTCGTCCGGCCCGATCAGCTGGTCGATGGCGAGGAACCCGTCGCGGTCCAAGGACTGGAGGTCACCCGGGGAGACCGGACCGGGCGCGTCGGGGGAGCCCCAGACGACCGGGTCCTTCCGGGGGGTTGCCACCTCGGTGGCGCCGCGGGTGGGATAGAGATCGGTGACGTTCGTGGTCATGGTCACGATGACTCACACCTCCTCGGTGAGCAGCGGGTAAACGCCGTTCTCGTCGTGGTCCTCCCGTCCGGTCACGGGCGGGTTGAACACGCAGAGGCAGTGGAAGTCCTCCTTGACCTTGAGCGTGTGCCGCTCATGGCCGTTGAGGAGGTACATCGTGCCCGGCGTGATGGTGTACGTCTTCCCCGTCTCGCGGTCGGTCAACTCGGCTTCGCCCTTGGTGCAGACGACAGCCTCGATGTGGTTCGCGTACCACATCGACGTCTCCGTACCCGCGTACAGAATCGTCTCGTGCAGGGAGAAGCCGACCTTCTCCTTCGCGAGGACGATGCGCTTGCTCTCCCAGGTGCCGGACGCCGACTTCACGTGCCGGTCGGTGCCTTCGATCTCCTTGAACGAACGGACGATCACGGTGTTGCGATGCCTCCTAGGTGAAGGGTGTGCAGGGGTCCCCGGCGCCCTCGGTCGCGAGGGCCGAAGGCGCCGGAAGCAGTGGTGGTGTCAGGCCGTCTCACGCACGGCCCGGGCGAGGGTCTTCATACCCTCGTCCAGCTCTTCGGGCGTGATGGTGAGCGCCGGGAGCAGCTTGACGACCTCGCTCTCGGGGCCGGACGTCTCGATGAGCAGCCCGAGTTCGAAGGCGCGCTTGGCTACCTTGCCCGCGCGGTCCTTGTCGTGGAACTCCAGGCCCCAGACCAGGCCGCGGCCCCGGTACTCCTTGACGTCCGCGAGGTTCTCCTCGGTGATGGCGATCATGTGCTGCTCGACCTGCTCACCGCGGGCGCGGGTCTGCTTCTCCATCGCCGACCCGTCGGCCCAGTACGTCTCCAGCGTGGCGGTCGCGGTGACGAAGGCCGGGTTGTTGCCGCGGAAGGTGCCGTTGTGCTCGCCCGGCTCCCAGACGTCCAGCTCCGGCTTGAACAGGCACAGCGACATCGGCAGGCCGTAGCCGCTGATCGACTTGGACACCGTCACGATGTCCGGCGTGATGCCCGCCTCCTCGAAGGAGAAGAAGGCGCCGGTCCGGCCGCAGCCCATCTGGATGTCGTCCACGATGAGAAGCATGTCCTGGCGTTCGCACAATTCCGACAAGGCGCGCAGCCACTCGGCCCGGGCGACGTTGATGCCGCCCTCGCCCTGCACCGTCTCGACGATCACGGCGGCCGGCTTGTTCAGGCCGGAGCCCTGGTCCTCGAGGAGCCGCTCGAACCACAGGAAGTCCTCGACGGTGCCGTCGAAGTAGTTGTCGAACGGCATCGGCGTGCCGTGCACCAGCGGGATACCGGCGCCGGCCCGCTTGAAGGCGTTGCCGGTCACGGCCAGCGAGCCCAGCGACATGCCGTGGAAGGCGTTGGTGAACGACACGATCGACTCGCGCCCCTTCACCTTGCGCGCCAGCTTGAGCGCGGACTCCACGGCGTTGGTGCCCGTCGGGCCCGGGAACATGACCTTGTACGGCAGGTCACGCTTGCGCAGGATGACGTTCTGGAACGTCTCCAGGAAGCGGCGCTTGGCGGTGGTCGACATGTCGAGACCGTGCGTGACGCCGTCCCGCTCCAGGTAGTCGATCAGCGCGCGTTTCAGGACCGCGTTGTTGTGCCCGTAGTTGAGAGAGCCCGCTCCGGCGAAGAAGTCGAGGTACTCGTGGCCGTCCTCGTCGTACATGCGGCTGCCCACCGCACGGTCGAACACGGTGGGCCAGCCGCGGCAGTAGCTTCGCACCTCGGACTCGACGGTCTCGAAGACGCTGAGGTCGGGCTGGGTGATGGTCACGACGAATCGCTCCTCGTTGGGTGAGGGTGGGAGAGGAAGGTCGTACGAATCCGGCGGGAACCGGTGTGGTCCCGGCGGGAAGTCTGTGGGCCGGACGGTCGGGGGTGCCCGCCGTCCGGGCGTCCGGCGGGTCAGCCGGCTGCGGTCAGGGGACCGATGCGGTACAGGACCTCGGGCTCGTGCGGCCCGTCCGGGAAGAGGTCCGTGTCGAACAGGACCTCGCGCTCAAGCCGGGCACCGTGCCGCTCGGCGAACGAGGTGAACAACCGCTGGGACGCGGTGTTGTCGGGGGAGATGGTGGTCTCCAAGGTCGTCGTCGCGCACTCCGCGACAGTGCGGGCGACCAGCCCGTCCAGCAGTGAAGCCGCGAGCCTTCGTCCACGGTACGCCTCGTCCACGGCCACCTGCCACACCAGCAGCGTGTCCGGCCGGTCGGGCCGGAGGTAGCCGGTGACGAAGCCGACCGGCACCCCGTGCCCGTCGCGAGCGACGGCCGAGGTGGCGGCGAAGTCCCGGCACCAGAGCAGGTAGCTGTAGGACGAGTTCAGGTCGAGGACCTTGGAATCCTTCGCTATCCGCCACAGGGCGGCGCCGTCGGCCACTCTCGGACGATCGATTTGCAGGTCTGCTTGCGGGGCAGTCATGTAAATCGAATTTACCGAGGGAATTTCAAAATTGCATCGCCGGATGGGGTTACGGATCGGCGCCTCGTGTGTTATCACGCGGGCGCGTACCCCTGCGCGAGTCGACGGCAACTTGTGGTGATTTGACCGGGTCATATGTAGCGAAGCGGACAGCATGTGTATCGGGTCACAATCTCGTAACCCATGCGAGACGTGTCCGAAATGCGTAGCTCCACGTTCGCGGAATCTTTGTGTTTAGGTCAAGAGAAAGCGGGCAGAAGAATATGGGATCCTGCGCTGGACGGGAATTCCTCTATTGTGTAAGTGCGGGATAAGGGAATTCCCTTGAATTTATGCTCCGGAAAGGCCGGCTCCGACCGGCCGTTCCCAGGCGTCCCCGGCGGCCCGCCGGGCGCCCTCCGGATCGGCCTTCCGTCCCGTCCCCGTCAGCGCGGCACCCAGTGCCGTCAGGCAGCCCTGTACGGCCATGAGCGTCGCGTCCGGACCGTAGTGGTTGACCCGGACCATCTCGGCGGCCAGCGCGCCCCCGCCCGCGGCCAGCGGCAGCGCGGGGTCGGCCGCCAGGGCCCGGGCCACCAGCGCGGACGCGTCGACGTCCGACGGCGTCCGCAGGGTGGTGGCGACCGGCGCCGCCTCCTTCGCCTCGTACACGTACGGCTCCAGGCCGCCCAGCGCGAGGGCGCCGGCCCGGGTGGCCGCCGCGGCCGCCGCGTGCCGCGCCATCACCGTCTGTGGGCCCTCCGCCTCGATGCGCTCCACGCAGGCCTCCAGCGCGAGCATCTCCAGCTGGGCCGGCGCGTGCGGCAGGGCCTTGCGGCCGCCGTCGATCCAGCGCTCCTTCCAGTCCAGCAGCGAGAGGTACGACCGGCGCGGTGCCGCCGGGTTCGCCGCCATTCGCGCCCATGCCCGCTCGCTGACCGACACCGCCGAGACTCCGGCCGGACCGCCCATCGCCTTCTGCGCGCCGATCACGCACAGGTCCACGCCCCACGCGTCCGGCAGCACCGGCTCGGCGCCCACGGAGGCCACGGCGTCCAGGTAGAACAGCGCGCCGTGCGCCCGGACGGCCTCGCCGATCTCCACGACCGGGTTGGTGTTGCCGGTCGCCGCCTCGGCGTGCACCAGGGACACGAAGTCGATCTCCGGGTGCTCGGCGAAGGCCCCGCGGACCTGCTCGGCGGAGACCGCCGTGTGGAACGGCACGGCGAGATCGTGCACGGTCGCGCCGCAGTCTCGCAGCCAGTTCCCGAAGGTCTGCCCGTACGGTCCGGTGACGATGTTGAGCGCGACGGTGCCCGGCCCCGCGGCGGCACGGATCGCGCCCTCCAGCGGCAGCAGCGCCTCACCCTGCATGACCACGACGTCCTGCGCGGTGCCGAGCAGACGCGCGACCCGGTCCTCGATCGCGGCGAAACGGCCGGCGCTCAGCGGGGGGAGGTCCAGGAGGGGATGGGTCACGGCGGGGCTCTCTCCAGTACGGCTGGTGTACGGAACGTACGAGTCGAGAGTAACCATGACCACTCCCGGCACTCGCTACCGAGTCCATCCGTTGCGACACCCCCACGCCCGGAATTGTGGCTTCCGCAACAGCGGTGAGCCTCTCCGGGCTGATGAACTCCCCTCTGTGTTCGCTGTCTTGACACTCTTCGCCGTCGCGGTGGCCACCGCCGTCGTTGTCCTCCGGGCGACCCCGAACAGGGCGCGCCGCGACGGCCGGGGGTCCGCCGCAGCCCCCGTACCACAGCCCGCGGCCTCCCCGGCCGCCGGTGCGCCGTTCCGGGTGCTCGCCGGGTGCGCCGCCGCCGGGGCCGTCCTGCTGTACGCCTGGGGCGTGCTGTGCGTGGCCTTCGCGGTCATGGAGGCGGAGGACGGCGGCACCGGCTCCGCCCCGCTGCGGCCCTGCCGCACGGACGAACACCCGGAGCTGTCCGGGCGGATCGTCGACTACTCGGTCTCCTGGCTGCCCCTCGGCTTCCGCTGCGAGACCGCCGACGGCGACGGCTACACCTCCGACGACGTCCCCGGTTACGTCAACCCGGGCACCGCCGTCCTCGCCCTGACCGCCGCGGGGAGCGCCGTCGCGGCCGGGTACGCGACCGAACCGCGGGCCCGCGCCGCAGCGCGGAACGGTGGCGATGACCGGCCTTTCGAACACCCCCGGGGCCCGGTCTAGGGTGCGAGCATGAGCGATCGCGCGGTGCTGCACGTGAAGGGTCGGGTGCTCGTCGGTCCCGATGAGGTCCGTGACGAGGTGTGGGTGATCGACGGCCGGGTCTCCTACGACCGGCCCGCCGGAGCCACCGACGTCCGCACCGTCGAGGGGTGGGCGCTGCCCGGCCTGGTCGACGCGCACTGCCACGTCGGCCTCGACCAGCACGGCGCCGTTCCGGAGGACGTGGCCGAGAAGCAGGCGCTGACCGACCGGGACGCGGGCACGCTGCTCATCCGCGACGCGGGCTCACCGTCCGACACCCGATGGATCGACGACCGCGAGGACCTGCCGAAGATCATCCGGGCCGGCCGGCACATCGCCCGTACCCGCCGTTACATCCGCAACTACGCCTGGGAGGTCGAGCCGGACGACCTCGTCGCCTACGTCGCCCAGGAGGCCCGCCGCGGAGACGGCTGGGTGAAGCTGGTCGGGGACTGGATCGACCGTGACCTCGGCGACCTGTCGGCCTGCTGGCCGCGCGGCGCCGTGGAGGCGGCGATCGCGGAGGCCCACCGCCTCGGCGCCCGCGTCACCGCGCACTGCTTCGCCGAGGACTCCCTGCGCGACCTGGTCGAGGCCGGCATCGACTGCGTCGAGCACGCCACGGGCCTCACGGACGACACCATCCCGCTCTTCGCCGAACGGGGCGTCGCCATCGTGCCGACCCTCGTCAACATCGCCACCTTCCCCGCCCTCGCCGACGGCGGCGAGTCCCGCTTCCCGCGCTGGTCGGCCCATATGCGCCGGCTGCACGCACGCCGCTACGACACCGTGCGCAGCGCCTACGACGCCGGTATCCCCGTCTTCGTCGGCACCGACGCGGGCGGCTCCCTGGCCCACGGCCTGGCGGCGGCGGAGGTCGCCGAGCTGGTCACCGCCGGCATCCCGCCCCTGGAGGCCCTCGCCGCGAGCACCTGGGCCGCGCGGAGCTGGCTCGGGCGCCCCGGCCTGGACGAGGGCGCGCCGGCGGACCTGGTGGTGTTCGACGAGGACCCGCGCGCGGACGTGCGCGTGCTCGCCGCTCCGCGCCGGGTGGTGCTGAACGGGCGGGTCGTCGGTTAGCCGAGGGGGTGACACCGGCGAACACCCGTGCCGAAGGATTCGAAAGGGTTCGCCAAAACTCCACGAAGGGGTGAAGTGACCCTGGATCGCTGACGGTTCGGCGTGCGCGGGGACATTCTTTCCGGGTCCCAAGCATGTCGCTCATGCGTGTCCCGCACGCATGTCTCACTGGGGGTCCCACCACCTTGAACGGCAACACCTTCCGCACGCCCGCACGCCGCCTCGCCATCGTCACGGCGGCCACGGCCCTGGCCGCGGGTCCCGCGACCCTGGCCGGCGCGGGCGCCGCCCACGCGACCGGTGACCACGGCCGCGCGAGCGCCACCGTGCTGCGCACCGGGCTCGACGTCTCCCTGCTCAACAAGACCGTGAACGTCCCGCTCGCGGTCACCCTCAACGAGGTGCACGCCCCCGAGAGCGCCGAGAAGACCGCGCTGACCGCCCGGCTGGACGGCGTCGACGGCGGCAGGCCCTTCAGCGTCCTGCGCGCCGACGTGGCCGAGGCCAAGGCGACCGCGAACGCCGGGAAGAGCGAGGGCCACACCAGGCTCGCGGGCGCCCGGCTCCACGTCCCAGGACTGCCGCTGCTGTCGGTGATCGAGGTCGAGCAGGTCACCTCCAGGGCGACCTGCGAGGCCGGGAAGAAGCCGGCCGCCGAGGCCAACCTGCTGGGCACCGTGACGGTCCTCGGCAAGAAGGTCACGCTGACCACGGCCGGGACGACGGACGTGAAGGTGCCCGGCGTCGGCGAGGTGCGGCTCGACCTGTCGAAGACCGAGACCACCTCCCGTACGGCCGCCGCCACCGCGCTCGAACTGAAGGTGTCCGTCAACCCGCTCGACCTGAACGTCGCCGAGGTGCACGGCACCGTCACCCTGGCGAAGGCGACCTGCGAGGCACCGACGGCGCCCGCGGACGAGGCCGAGCAGCCCCCGGTGAAGGCCGAGGAACCCCCGGCCGACCCGGACGCCGAACCCGCCGCCGAACCGGCGACCGACGTCAAGCCCCAGGGCGCCCCCGCCGAGGCCGACCTCGCCGAGACGGGCGGCAGCTCCGCGACCCCGTACGTCGCGGCCGGCGCCGCGGCCCTGGTCCTGGCGGGCGGCGGGGTGCTGGTCCTGGCGCGACGCGGGCGCGGCTGAGGCGCGGGGGAGTTTCGGGCGGGGACGTGCGTGCGGGGCCGGTTCTTTCTGTCGGCGCGCGTCCCGCCGAGGCGGGCCTCGCGGAGAGGGGCGCAGCGTCGCCATCCCGTACGCCGCGGCCCTGGGTCAGGCGCGAGGGGGGACGGGCCGGGCGGGGCGTGCGTGCGGGGCCGGGCCCCTCTGCCCCCTCTGCGCGCGGCCCGTCGCGCCCGGCTGGTTCCGTCGGTGCGCCTCCCGTGGGGCTCCGGTCCCGGACCGGTGCGGGTGCGGTTGACCCGTGGCAGGGGTGACGAGGGCCGGCCGGGCCGTCAGGCCGGTTCCGTCGTCGCCCGTGCCAGCGCCCGCAGGAACCTGTCGGACGTGGCCCGGTCCCGTACCGCGAGGCGCAGCCACTCCTCGTCCAGTCCCGGGAACGTGTCCCCGCGCCGTACCGCGAATCCGAGGCCGCGCAGCCGGTGGCGCACGGCGGCGGCGTGCGGGAGGCGGACGAGGACGAAGGGGCCCTCGGCGGGCTCGACGACCCGCAGGCCCGCCCCGGCGAACTCCCCGAGGCCGGCGACCAGATGGGCGCGGTCGGCGGCGACGCGGTGGGCGGCGTGGGCCGCCTCCGCCAGCGCCCGCGGCGCCACACACGCCTCGGCCGCCGCCAGCGCGGGCGTGGACACCGGCCACAGGGGCTGCGCGCGCTCCAGCTCGGCCACCGTCTCCGGGGCCGCCAGGACGTATCCGATGCGCAGCCCCGCCAGCCCCCACGTCTTGGTGAGGCTGCGCAGGACGACCAGCCCCGGTACGTCGACGCGCCCGGCCAGCGCCTCCCGCTCGCCCGGCACCGCGTCCATGAACGCCTCGTCCACGACCAGGGTCCGCCCGGGACGGGCCAGCCCAGCGAGCACGGCCGCCGGGTGCAGGACCGACGTCGGGTTGGTCGGGTTGCCGACCACCACCAGGTCGGCGTCCTCCGGGACGGCCGCAGGGTCGAGGCGGAAGCCGTCGGCGGCCCGCAGCAGCACCCGGCCGACCGTGTGCCCGGCGTCCCGCAGCGCCGCCTCCGGCTCCGTGAACTGGGGGTGCACCACGACCGGCCGCCGCACCTTCAGCGCCCGCGCCAGCAGCACGAACGCCTCCGCCGCCCCCGCCGTCAGCAGCACCCGCTCCACCGGCAGCCCGTGCCGCTCCGCCACCGCGGCCCGCGCCGCCCGCCCGTCCGGGTAGGCGGCCAGCGAGCCCAGCGAGGCGGCGACGTGCTCGCGCAGCCACACCGGGGGCGTGTCCGCGCGGACGTTCACCGCGAGGTCCACCAGCGCCGAGCCGTCGTCGCGTACCTCGGCGTCCCCGTGGTGCCGCAGGTCGTGGCCGCGGGTTCCCGCCTCAGCGCGCATGGGAGTGTGCGTGTCCATACGCGTGATGGTGCCGCACCCCGTCCTCCGGCCCGGCGCCCGGGTCCGTCGTCCCGCGCCCGGACCGGCGTACCACCGCGCAGGTCGCCCGCGCCGGACGCGCCGCCGACCTGCGCTTGGGCACGAGGAGCGCACCGCCGCCCGCCAAAGCCGCCGCCTCGGCGACCGACGCGGTGCCCACGGCCGAGAGCGCGGCACCGGAGGGGTGGGGCACCCCGACCTCCGCCAGTTCCACGGCGCTGTAGGTCACCAGCGGCACGCCCAGCCGCTCGGCGGCCCCGGCGATCCCGGGCTCCGCGGCCTTCGTGTCCAGGGTGGCCAGCTCCGTGACCGACGCGGAGTCCAGCCCCGCTTCACTCAGGGCCCGCGCCACCAGCGTGAGGACCTCGTCGACCGGCACGCCCCGGGAGGCACCGACACCGACGACGACCGACGACGCGGGCCGCACCGCACGTCCGGGCATGGAATCCGCTCCCCTCCTGCGCGTCCTGCGCATATTTACCGCCGTTGCCGCTGTCGTGCACGCGTGAACGCGCCCTGATCGGATAGCAAGGGCCCATGGCGGTCTTCGTCGCGCTCGGCGCGTTCCTGATGACGCTGGCCGGCGGCTGGACGGCGCAGCGCGTGACCGACCGGCGCCACCTGGTCCTGGGGCTGGCCGGCGGCCTGATGCTGGGCGTCGTCGGCCTCGACCTGCTGCCCGAAGCACTGGAGGCGGCCGGCGACGAGGTGTTCGGCGTACCCGAGGCACTGCTCCTCTTCGTCGCCGGCTTCCTTTTCGCGCACCTGGTGGAACGCCTGCTGGCCGCCCGCCGCGCCGCGCACGGCGCCGACGAGCACGAGCGGCGCTCGCCCCAGGTGGGCCTCACGGCGGCCGCCGCGATGGTCGGGCACAGCGCGATGGACGGCGTGGCGATCGGCGCCGCCTTCCAGGTAGGCGGCGGCATGGGCACGGCGGTCGCGATGGCCGTGATCGCCCACGACTTCGCGGACGGCTTCAACACCTACACGCTGACCAGCCTGTACGGGAACGCCCGCCGCCGCGCGATCGCGATGCTGGTCGCCGACGCCCTGGCACCCGTGGCCGGCGCGGCCTCCACCCTGCTCTTCACGATCCCGGAGGGCGCGCTCGGCGCGTACCTCGGCCTGTTCGGCGGCGTACTCCTCTACCTCGCCGCGGCCGAGATCCTGCCCGAGGCCCACCACGAGCACCCGGCCCGCTCGACCCTGCTGTGCACGGTCGCCGGCGCGGCCTTCATCTGGCTGGTGGTGGGCATCGCGGAGTGAGCGGCCGCCGTTCACGACGCCCGGCACCTCTCCACGAACCGGCGGGCGACGGAGGGCTCGGCCGCCCAGTGCGTGTGCAGGTAACTCGCGTGCACGCCACCCTCGACGAACCCCTCGACGCGCCGTTCGGGCGTCCGCATCCCCCACGCCGGCGTCGCCCCGGCCCCCGGCTCCACGAGCGTCCGGTGGAACTCGTGCCCCCGCATCCGCGTCCCCGCCACGGCCAGCGGACTGTCGGTCAGGGCGACGCAGTCCCGGTACCCGAGGGTGAGCCGCCCCGACATCCGCGCCGAGGCGTCCAGCACCCCGCACATGGGCAGCCCGTCCAGCTCCCGGCCCAGGTACAGCAGCCCCGCACACTCCGCCGCGACGGGCGCACCCCCGAGCGCCAACTCGGCGACGGACTTCCGGAGCCCCTCGTTGGCCGACAACTCGGAGACGTACACCTCCGGAAACCCACCCCCGATCACCAGCCCCCGGGTCCCCTCCGGCAACTCCTCGTCCCGCAGCGGATCGAAGACGACCACCTCGGCGCCGGCCGCGGTGAGCAACTCGGCATGCTCGGCATAGGAGAAGGTGAACGCGGCCCCACCAGCAACGGCAACTTTCAGCCCGTCCGGCGTTTGAGGACGAGGCCGTCCAGGCCGAAGCGGGGGTCTGGGGGCGGCAGCCCCCAGGTTCGGGACGGGAAGGGGCGGCGGGGGCGAAAAACGATGCACCTCACCCGCATCCCAGGCCGCACCGCCCAACGCCCCCGCCCCCCGGGCCAGCCCGACCAGCCCCTCCAGATCACACCCGTCGGAGACCAACGCCGCCATCGCCCCGACGGCGTCGACCGCCGCCGACCCCCGCTCGGCAACCGGCACCAACCCCAGATGCCGAGACGGCGTCTGAACCGGCGCCGCCCGCCGCAACGCCCCCAGCACCGGCACCCCGACGGCGTCCAACGCCTCCCGCAGCATCGCCTCGTGCCGGTCCGACCCGACCTTGTTCAGGATCACGCCCCCGACCCGTACGTCCGGATCGAAGGACACGAACCCGTGCACCAGCGCCGCCACGGACCGCGACTGCGCCGACGCGTCCACGACGAGCACCACGGGCGCCCGCAGCAGCTTGGCCACGTGTGCGGTGGAGGCGAGTTCGCCTTCCCCCGCCGCCCCGTCGTACAGCCCCATCACGCCCTCGATCACGGCGATGTCGCAGCCGCGCGCCCCGTGCAGGAACAGCGGTTCCACCAGCTCGGGCCCGCACAGGTAGGCGTCGAGGTTGCGTCCGGTCCGCCCGGTGGCCAGCGCGTGGTACCCGGGGTCGATGTAGTCGGGCCCGACCTTGTGCGGGGAGACGGCGAGCCCCCGCGCGGCGAGCGCGGCCATCAGCCCGGTGGCCACGGTGGTCTTGCCGCTGCCCGAGGAGGGCGCGGCCACGACCAGCCGGGGGACGGAGGCTGTCACCACTCGATGCCCCTCTGCCCCTTCTGCCCGGTGTCCATCGGGTGCTTGACCTTCGACATGTCGGTGACCAGGTCCGCGAAGTCGACCAGCTGCTCCGGCGCGTTCCGCCCGGTGATCACGACGTGCTGGGTGCCGGGCCGGTCGCGCAGCACGGACACGACCTCGTCGGTGTCGATCCACCCCCAGTGCATCGGGTAGGCGAACTCGTCCAGTACGTACAGCTTGTACGTCTCGGCGGCCAGGTCGCGCTTGACCTGCTCCCAGCCCTCCCGGGCCTTCTCCTCGTTGTCCTGCTGCTGGTCACGCTGGACCCAGGACCAGCCCTCGCCCATCTTGTGCCAGTCGACGGTGCCGCCCTCGCCGGATGCGCCGAGCACCCGCAGGGCGTTCTCCTCGCCGACCTTCCACTTGGCCGACTTGACGAACTGGAACACCCCGACGGGCCACCCCTGGTTCCAGGCACGCAACGCCAGCCCGAAGGCGGCGGTGGACTTGCCCTTCCCGATCCCCGTGTGCACGAAGACCAGCGGCCGGTTGCGCCGCTGTCGGGTCGTCAGTCCGTCGTCCGGTACGACACTCGGCTGTCCCTTGGGCACTACGCGGCCCTCCTTGTTCCGGTATCCCGCACATCCTTGACCAGCCCCGCGATCGAGTCCGCCCGCAACTCGTCGAGGGTCACCGCCGTACCGCCCAGCTCACCCGCGAGCTGCCCGGCGAGCCCCAGCCGGACCGGCCCCGACTCGCAGTCCACGACCACGGAGGCGGTGCCCTCGGCCGCGAACAGCCGCGCCGCGCGTCCCGCCAGCGCCACCGGCTCGACACCCCCGGTGGCCCGCCCGTCCGTCACCACCACGACCAGCGCCCGCCGTGCCGGGTCCCGCAGCCGCTCCACCCGCAGCACCTCGTGCGCCTTGAGCAGCCCGGCCGCGAGCGGTGTACGCCCGCCGGTCGGCAGCGACTCCAGCCGGGCCGCCGCCGCGTCCACCGACGAGGTCGGCGGCAGCGCCACGTCGGCGGCCGAACCCCGGAAGGTCACCAGGCCCACCTTGTCCCGCCGCTGGTAGGCGTCCAGCAGCAGCGACAGCACGGCGCCCTTCACGGCGCTCATCCGCTGCCGTGCCGCCATCGACCCGGAGGCGTCCACGACGAACAGCACGAGGTTGCCCTCACGCCCCTCGCGGGTCACCTGCCGCAGGTCGTCCCGGCGTACCACAAGACCGCGCCCCGCCCGGCCGCGCTCCCGCTGATGCGGAGCCGCCGCCTGCACGGTCGCCGCCAGGTGCAGCTTGGTCAGCGCACCCCGCGGCCGGCGGGCGCCGGTGGTCCGCCCGTGCTCGGTCCGGGCCCGGGAGCGCCGCCCGGCGGCCCCCTCGCCGAGTCCGGGCACGCTCAGCACCTTGGTCCGGAACGGCTCGGCGGCCCGTACGGCGGACCGCTCCCCGGCACCGGCCCCGGCAGGCTGCGGCCCCCGGTCCTCAGCCGCCTCGGGCGAGGCACCCGCGTCCTCACCGCCCGCGTCCCCGCCGCCCTGCGGACCCTCCTCGGGCGGCTGCCCACCACCGCCACCGGGACCGTCGGGTCCGGGGTCGGGGTCCGGATCGGGGTCGTCCTCGCCCTGGTCGCCGAACTCCTCCAGCGTCTCGTCGAGCTTGTCCTCGTCCAGGCCCGGCGCGTCGAAGGGGTTGCGCCGACGCCGGTGCGGCAGCGCCAGCAGCGCGGCCTGGCGGACGTCCTCCGCCAGTACGTCGGTCCGCCCGGCCCAGGCCGCCAGCGCGGTCGCGGTCCGGGCCATCACGATGTCGGCCCGCATGCCGTCCACCTCGAAGGCGGCACAGGTCGCCGCGATCTGCCGCAGCGCCGCGTTGCCGAGCGTCACCGACGGCAGCAACTCCCGGGCCGCCACGATCCGCGCCCGTACGGCGGCCTCCTCGTCCGCCCAGCGCGCGACGAAACCGGCCGGGTCGTCGTCGTGCGCGAGCCGGCGCCGTACGACCTCCACCCGCTGGTCGGGCTCGCGCGAGGCGGCGACCTCCACCGTCAGCCCGAACCGGTCCAGCAACTGCGGCCGCAGCTCGCCCTCTTCGGGGTTCATGGTGCCGACCAGCAGGAACTTCGAGGCGTGCCGCACCGACACGCCCTCGCGCTCGACGTACGACGCGCCCATCGCGGCGGCGTCAAGGAGCAGGTCCACCAGGTGGTCGTGGAGGAGGTTGACCTCGTCCACGTACAGGATCCCGCGGTGCGCGTCGGCCAGCAGGCCCGGCTCGAAGGCCTTCACGCCCTCCGCGAGCGCCCGCTCGATGTCGAGGGCGCCGACGAGCCGGTCCTCGGAGGCGCCGACGGGGAGTTCGACCATCCGCGAGGGACGCTCGGTGGCCGTCCCGGGCTCGTGCGGACCGTCCGGGCAGCCCGGGTCGGGTGCCCCCGGGGAACAGGAGAAGCGGCAGCCGGGGACCACTGCCACGGGCGGCAGCAGCGCCGACAGCGCGCGTACGGCCGTCGACTTGGCGGTGCCCTTCTCGCCGCGCACCAGCACGCCGCCGACCGCCGGGGAGACGGCGTTCAGCAGCAGCGCGAGGCGCAGGTCGTCCTGGCCGACGACGGCCGTGAACGGGAACGGGGTACTGGTCACTTGTTGTCGTCCTCCACGTCGCGTGCGTCGCGCTTGTCGTGTGCGTCGCGTTCGGGTTCCCGCGGGCTCATGCGGGCGCCCCCGGTGGCACGAAGGGCAGTCCGGGCGGCGTGCCGGACTCGATGAGCCGCCACAGCGCGTCGGTGTCCGCGTGCTGTTCGATCAGGTCGCCGAGCCGGTCGAGCTGCTCCTCGCGCAGCGCGGCGAACGAGGTGTCGGGGGCCGGCACGAACCGGCGGCCCGCGGCGGCGGCCACCTCGCGCAGGAACGCCCGCCTGAAGCCGTCCGACTCCAGCGAGCCGTGCCAGTGCGTGCCCCAGGTGTGGCCGACCCGGCAGCCGTCCAGGAAGGGTGTGCCACCCAGGACTTCGGCGACCCCGTGATGGATCTCGTACCCCTCGACACGCTCGCCGAGAGCCTCGCCCACCGGCCGCGTCAGGGTCTTCTCGCGGGCGAACCGCACCCGCACGGGCAGCAGCCCCAGCCCGTCGACGTGCCCGGCGCGCGACTCCACGTCGTCCTCGATGTGCTCGCCGAGGAGCTGGAACCCGCCGCACACACCGAGCACGGGCCGGCCCTCGGCCACCCGGCGTGCGATGCCGTCCGCCAGCCCCCGCTCGCGCAGCCACTCCAGCGCCCGGACCGTCCCGCGCGTCCCCGGCACGATCACCAGGTCGGCGTCGGCCAGTTCCTCCGGCCGGTCCACGAACCGCACCACCACGCCCGGTTCGGCGGCCAGCGCGTCCACGTCCGTGAAGTTGGACATCAGCGGGACGGCACAGACGGCGACCCGCAGCACATCCTCGCCCACCGGCGGCGCGACCACGGACTCCCGCACCGTGCCGCGCAGCGACACGCGCAGCCCGTCCTCCTCGTCGATGCCGAGCCCGTGCCGGAAGGGCAGCACACCGTACGTCCGCCGTCCGGTCAGGCCGTGCAGCATGTCGAGGCCCGGCTCCAGGAGCGACACGTCGCCGCGGAACTTGTTCACGAGGAACCCGGCGACCAGCGCCTGGTCCTCGGGCGAGAGCAGCGCCACCGTGCCGAAGAAGGAGGCGAAGACGCCCCCGCGGTCGATGTCGCCGACGATCAGCACGGGCAGCCCGGCGCCCCGCGCGATCCCCATGTTCACGATGTCGGTGCGGCGCAGGTTGATCTCGGCCGGGCTGCCCGCGCCCTCGCAGATCACCGCGTCGTAGGTGCCGCGCAGCTCGGCCAGCGAGTCGAGCACCGTGCCGAGCAGCCGCTCCTGCCGCCCGCCGTGGTAGCCGCGGGCGGTCATCTCGCCGACCGGCCTGCCGAGCAGCACCACCTGGCTGCTGCGCTCACCGCCGGGCTTGAGCAGCACCGGGTTCATCAGCGCGGTCGGCTCCACCCGGCAGGCCTGCGCCTGCATGGCCTGCGCCCGCCCGATCTCCGCGCCCTCGCGCGTCACGAAGGAGTTGAGCGACATGTTCTGCGCCTTGAAGGGCGCGACCTTCACGCCCCGGCGCACCAGCCAGCGGCAGATCCCGGCCGTGACGACGCTCTTGCCGGCGTCGGAGGTGGTGCCGGCGACGAGGAGTCCACCGTTCATGACGTACGTCCCTTCCTGAGTGCCCCGCGCACCAGCAGCCGCGCGCCCGCGCACACGCCGAGCGCCAGCCAGCCCACGCGCCGGGAGAGCCGTACGGCCCGTTCGATGTCGCCGGAACCGGCCCGGACGGCGCGCCCCGCCGCCCCGTTGAGGACGGGCCGGTGCTCGACCCGCCCGCCGTAGGAGAGTGTCCCGCCGAGCCGCACCCCGAGGGCCCCCGCGAACGACGCCTCCACGGGGCCGGCGTTGGGGCTCGGATGCCGCCCGGCGTCCGCGCGCCAGGCCCGAACGGCGCCCCACGGATCGCCGCCGGCCACGGTGGTCAGGAGGGCGGTCAGGCGGGCGCCCGGCCAGCCCGCGAGGTCGTCGAGGCGGGCCGAGGCCCAGCCGTACCGCCGGTACCGGGGCGACTTGTGGCCGACCATGGCGTCCAGGGTGTTCACCGCCCGGAAGCCGAGCAGGCCCGGCACGCCGCCGACGGCACCCCACACCAGGGCGCCCACCACCGCGTCCGAGGTGTTCTCGGCGACCGACTCCACGACCGCCCGGGCGACACCGTCGGCGTCCAGCGCCTGCGGGTCCCGCCCGCACAGGTGCGGCAGCCGCGCCCGGGCCGCCTCGACGTCCCCGGCCTCCAGGGCCCGGCCGATGAGGAGGGCCTCGCGCGCCAGCGACGTACCGCCGACCACGGCCCAGGTGGCCGCGCCGGTCAGCGCGACCGAGGCGGCGGGGGAGCGGCCTACGGCGTGCGCGGCGGCCGAGCCGAGGGCGGTGGCGCCACCGGCGCACACCAGGGTGTGCACCGCGCCCCAGCCCCGGTGGTCACGCCACAGCACCCGTTCCACGGCACCGGCGGCGCGGCCGAACGCGGCGACCGGGTGTCCGCGGCGCGGGTCGCCGAGGAGGAGGTCACCGAGCAGGCCGGCGGCGGCGCCGTACGCGAAGACGCGTCCGGCACGCACGCCTTCAGCCGGTCACACGGGCAGGGGAGCACCTGGTACTGAACGTCGGTCGGCAGCCGGGCATCGCGTCGCGTCCTCACTCAGGGTGTCCACGCCCTGGTTCGAAGAGTCCGGCGGTGAGAGTTCCTGGCTACCGGGGTCTGCTCCCCGGTCACAGTGGCGGGACCGCGCCGGAATCGCACCGGGCTTCCTCTCCTGCCGCCGTAGATGGCCCCGGAAGTCCACCACGGCCCGAGAACACCCGTCAACCTGGCGTTGACCTGCGACGGGGGGGTGTGCGAAGCCCCACACACGGGTGGTGTGCGCCGGTACACGAAGAGGCGGGGCGCGCGACGGTCCGAGTCCGTCCCGCGCCCCGCCCCGGGGTGTGCGGTGGGTCAGGCGACGATCAGGTAGATCCCGTACGCCACCGCCGCCGCGCAGGCCGCGAAGCACGCGTACGCGCCGGTGACCGCGAAGGCAGCGGAGCCGCCCTCGGCGGTGGCCCGCTCCTGGCGGGAGAGTCCGACGATGCCGAGGGTGAACAGGCCCACCAGGGCCACGGTGGCCACGAGGCTGACGCCGAAGACGGAGCCCAGTGCTGCCCAGTCGATGCTCATGGGGGTTCGCTTCCTTCGTACCCGGGACGCGGGCTCAGACGGTGGTGGTGGCCGACGGGGTCTTGGCCTCGGACGGGTCGGCCGGGACACCGGCCGTCGGCTCCTCGGTCACGCCCGCCGGGGGCGGGGACACGGCGGCCATCGCCGTGGTGACCACACCGGCCGACTCGGGCTCGTGGGGGTCGACGACGTTGGTGTGGTCGACGACCTCGCGCCGGGAGAGCTTCCAGATGGCGGCGCTGGAGACCACCAGGAAGACCGCGACGACGGCCGTGCCCCAGTCGCCGAGGCGGCAGACCCACTCGGCGATCGCGGCGACCAGGGCCGCGGCCGGCAGCGTCAGACCCCAGGCGACGAACATCCGGGTGGCCGTGGACCAGCGCACCACGCCGCCCTTGCGGCCGAGGCCCGCGCCCATCACCGCACCGGAGACCGAGTGCGTGGTGGAGAGGGAGAAACCGAGGTGGGAGGAGGCCAGGATGACCGTCGCGGCGCTGGTCTGGGCGGCGAAGCCCTGCTGCGGCTGCAGGTCGGTCAGACCCTTGCCCATGGTGCGGATGATGCGCCAGCCGCCGAGGTAGGTGCCGAGCGCGATGGCGACGCCCGCGGAGAGGATGACCCACATGGGCGGGTCGGAGTCGGGGGCGAGCGAGCCGCCGGTGACCAGGGCGAGCGTGATGATGCCCATCGTCTTCTGCGCGTCGTTGGTGCCGTGGGCCAGCGAGACCAGCCCGGCGGAGGCGATCTGCCCGGCGCGGTAGCCCTTGGCGGCGGCCTTGCCGTCGGCCCTGCGGCCGAGCTTGTACGTCAGCCGTGCGCCGAGCAGCGCCGCGAGGCCCGCGACGAGCGGGGCGGCGATCGCGGGGATCAGCACCTTGGTGACGAGCGCGTCACCGTTGACCGCGCCGACGCCGGCCGAAGCGACCGCGGCACCGATCAGACCGCCCATCAGGGCGTGCGAGGAACTGGACGGGAGGCCGACCAGCCAGGTCAGCAGGTTCCAGAGGATCGCGCCGACCAGGGCGGCGAAGATGACCTCGGGACGGATGCCGGTCTCGTCGACGAGACCCTTGGAGATCGTGTTGGCGACCTCCACCGAGAGGAAGGCGCCTACAAGGTTGAGGACGGCGGACATCGCCACCGCCACCTTGGGCTTGAGCGCACCGGTCGAAATGGTCGTTGCCATCGCGTTCGCGGTGTCGTGGAAACCGTTCGTGAAATCAAACGCGAGTGCGGTTACCACCACAATCGCGAGGATCAGCGAGAAGCTTTCCATTTACCCAGGCAATCGTTCGAGGTCATTGGCTGGACGAACGTAGGTAACCATGGTGAACGGAAGATGAACTGGGCAGGGCGTCACGGTGACCGGAAGCGGTGTCACCGCCTCCCTGTGCGTGGCCGTTCCGGTGCTCTCCGGAGACGCCCCTGGCAGGGTCGCCGCGAGACCGGCCGGTGACGTGCCGGGAGAGACGCGGAAGCGCTCGTGAGGAGACGGTGACTGTGACGTATTCGCGGGTCGGACGGGCCGGCCCGGACGAGGAGCGGGCCTGGGCGGAACTCGTCGCGGCGGCGCGGCGCACGGTCGCGGACGGGCTCGTGGTGGGCACCTCCGGCAATGTCTCGGTGCGCGTCGGCGACACGGTCCTGGTCACCCCTTCGGGTGTGCCGTACGACCGTCTGGCCCCGGGTGACGCGACCGGCGTCGGCCTCGACGGACGACAGGTGCTCGGCACCCTGGTCCCCACCAGCGAACTGCCCCTGCACCTCGCCGTGTACCGCGCGGACGACGCCGCCCGGGCCGTCGTCCACACCCACGCCGTGCACGCGACGGCCGTCTCGCTGCTGGTACCCGAACTGCCGCCGGTGCACTACATGGCCGCCGCGCTCGGCGGCCCCGTCCGGGTCGCGCCGTACGCCGCCTACGGCACCGACGAACTGGCCCGCGGCATGCTCGACGCCCTCACCGGCCGCACCGGCTGCCTGCTGCGCAACCACGGCACGCTCACCTACGGCACCTCCCTCGACCAGGCCTACGACCGCACCGCCCAGCTGGAGTGGATGTGCCGGCTCTGGCTGACGGCCTCCTCGGTCCCCGGCCGCACGCCGTCGCTCCTGACGCCGGGGCAGCTGGCGGAGGCGGCGGAGCGGCTCCAGGGGTACGGGCAGCCGGGCTGACGGCGCGTACCCGGCCCGTTCCGGGGTACCGGCAGCGGGACCGCACCATGGCTCCCGGCCCCGGCGGACCCGCGGCAGGCGCCCCTGACGGAGCGCCGTCACCCCCCGTCCACCGCCCACTGGCCGCCCGAGGACTCCACCAGGAGACTGGCCCCATGCGCACTGTCACAGCAACGGCCGCCGCCCTCACCGCAGCCCTGGCGGCCGGCGCAGCGAGCGTCGCCGCCGGCCGGCTCGCCAGCGACGCCGCGCTCAAGGCGCCGCCCGGGCGGCCGCTGCCCACCGAACCGCGGCTCACCGTGCACGGCACCGCGGCCGGCCGGATCACCCTCACCCGGGACCTGGCCGCGCTCCGCCCCGGCCGGTACGGGCTCGCCGGTGACGGATCCCACGCGGTCGTCGGCCCGGTCCTCGGCACAGCCGAGCACGGCGCCGACACCGTCGTACGCCGCCTCGAACGCGTCACGCACGGCACGCTGGAGGCCGGGGACCGGGCCTGGTTCACGCCGAACCTCTACGTCGGCAATCCGGGCAGCGCCCTCGACCTCGACCACGCCGACGTCGAGATCCCGGGCGAACTCGGCCCGCTCCCGGCCTGGTTCGTGCCCGGCGCCCGCCCGACCTGGATCATCGCCGTGCACGGCCTGGCCGCCACCCGCGAACATGTCCTGAACCTGCTGGCCCCGCTGCACGAGCGCAGCGTCCCGGTGCTCGCCCTCGCCTACCGCGGCGACTTCGGCGCGCCGCCCTCGCCCGACGGCCTGCACCACTTCGGCGAGACCGAGTGGCGCGACCTGGACGCCGCCGTCCGCTACGCCCTCGACCACGGCGCCCGCCAGGTCGTCCTGCTCGGCTGGTCCACCGGCGCCACCATGGCCCTGCGCACCGCCGCCCTCTCCGGCGTACGCGGGCGCATCGCGGGGCTCGTACTGGACTCCCCGGTCCTCAGCTGGGAAACGACCCTGCGCGCCCTCGCCGCCGCCCGCCGCACCCCCGGACCACTCCTGCCGCTCGCCGTCCGCGCCGCCCAGGGCCGCGCCGGACTGCACGTCGACCGCGACACCGGCACGGCGGGCCTGCACCGCCCCGCGGTCCCCACGCTGATCTTCCACGGCCCCGGCGACAAGGTCGCCCCTTGGCGGCTCTCGCAACGCCTGGCCGAAACCCACCCGCGCCTGGTCGCCCTGCACACCGTCCGGGACGCCCCGCATGCCGCCATGTGGAACGCCGACCCCGACGACTACGAAGAGAAGCTGCGCCGCTTCATGACCCCCCTGGTGTGACCCCGGCACCGCCCCGTCGCAGTGCGTGACCCTCCGGTTCCGTTTAGGGCCGTACCACTGGCCTGATCCGCTCCCCGGACAGCGCGCCCGACCCCCGACTCCGCCCTCCCCGGCGCCCGTCGGGGCATTCCGTTTGGGTTTTCGGACCGTCAACCGGAAGACTGCACCCGTGACGTCCCGTATCCCGCGCGACTCCAGGCTTCGACTCGTCCGCCCACGACCCCTGGCCGCCGCCCCCCAAGCGATCAACCAGCGGCGTCCGCGCCGCCCCGCGCCCCGCCCCCCGGAGGGCACACCGGCCCGGTCGGAGCTGGCCCGAATGGCGCGTTCCGGTCTGGCCGGCGCGGCCCGCGTCGCCCGCTGGGCCGACTCCGCGCTCGGCCCCGGCCGCGGCAGCGCGACCGCCGACGGCAAGGCGACCCTCTCCGACGCGACCGCCGACCAGGCGGCCCGCGAACTGGGCCTGACCGCGACGAAGATCCGCGCCGACTGGGACACCGCCCGCCTCGCCGGACTGGTCGAGGTGCACGGCGACTCCGCCCGCCCCGGCTGGCGGCTGCGCGCCTGGAACCGCGACGACAGCGCCGTGCTGCGCGGCTGGGTCGCGCTCTTCGACGCCTGGTCGCTCGCCCACCCCGAGCCCGCCGGCGAGGAGCCCGCCGCCGTCGCCGAGGTCGTCTCCGCGATGCCCCAGGTGCTCTCCTTCCTCCAGCTGTCCGCCGGGCCCGTCCCCGTGGCACAGCTCCTGGACCTGCTGGAGCAGCGCGTCACCGAGCTGCGCACCGAACGCTGCGAGGTGCCCTACGGCCCCCGCCTGGAGCCCGGCACCCAGCCGGTCCCGGACGTCACCGCCGACACCCCGCTGGCGCCCCTCCTCGACTGGGCCCTGCACGCCCTCGCCTCCGTCGGCGCCCTCACCTGCGGCGACGGACAGGCCACGCTCACCCCGCTCGGCAACTGGGCGGTCTGGGTCAAGCTGGAGCAGATCTGCGTGGCCGCCCAGAGCCCCGCCGGGAACATCGAGCAGTCGGCCGAGGGCATGCTCCGCGGCTGCGCCCGACTGCGTCCCAACGCCGCCCGCGCCGAGTACCGCGCCTGGCTCGCCGCCCGCCCCGTCGGCAGCGCCGTCGCCGAGCTGCTCGGCGCCGCGCGCGGCGAGGACGCCCTGCTGCGCGGCCTCGCCTTCGACGCGCTGCGGGTCGTCGGCGCCCCCGCCGAGCCCGACGTCCGCGGCGTGGCCGACGAGCCGACGCTGCGGCCGTACGCCCTGCTGTGGCTGGCCGAGCACGACGGCGCCGACCCCGAGGACGCCCACGAGGTCCTCACCCGCCGGGAGGCCACCTGGCTCTGGGTGGACACCGCGGCCGCCGTCGCCGACCACGGGGAGGCACCGCTGCTCGTCCGGCACCTGGAGGCGGCGGTCCAGTTCACCGTCCCGGCGCTGCTCGACGAGGTCCGCGCGGTCGGCCACCCCCGCACCGTGCAGGTCCTGGTCGCGCTCGCCGCCGCCCACCCCGACCCCGCGCTGGCCAAGGCCGTACGCCGGGCCGCCTTCCAGGTCCACACCGGCGGCAGCTGACCGACGGGGCGTGCGCGGCCGTAGATCTAGCCGCGTATCTCCGGCGCGTACGTCCCGAAGCTCCAGATGTTGCCCTCCAGGTCACGGGCCATGTAGTCCCGCGAGCCGTAGTCCTGGTCCGTCGGGGGCATCAGGATCTCCGCGCCGTGCTCCACGGCCCGCCGGTGATGGGCGTCGACGTCCTCCACCACGACGTACACCCCCGTCGTGCCGGAGTTCTTCATCGCCTCGTCGAAGCGGCTGCCCGTGCCCTTCGAGCCGAGCATGACCGCGCCGTTGCCCTGGGCCAGCTCGGCGTGGGCCACCGTGCCGTCCTCGCCCTCGTACACCGCCAGCTCCCTGAAGCCGAAGGCCTCGGTGAGCTGCCGGACCGCCGCCTTGGCGTCCGCGTACAGCAGCGTCGGGTAAATGCTCGGGCGCCCGCCGTCGGTGCCTGCCATGCCGATCACTCCCTTGTGAGCCGGTGGACGGTGCCGGACCGGCCCCGTGCGTCCAGTCTGGCACCGCCCACTGACACCGGAACCGGGGAAAAGAGCTTGCACCGCCCCGTTAGACTGGCCCCCATGGCCATTCTCCTCGCGCATTAGACGGCGGGAAACGTCCTCAGCCGCCCATCCCGCCCCCACCCGCCCCAGGAGTCTGACCGTGATCTCCGCCTCCGGCATCGAGCTGCGCGCCGGTGCCCGCGTCCTCATCGAAAGCGCCACCTTCCGCATCGCCAAGGGCGACCGCATCGGCCTGGTCGGCCGCAACGGCGCCGGCAAGACCACCCTCACCAAGGTGCTCGCCGGCGAGGGCCAGCCCGCCGCCGGCGCCGTCACCCGTTCCGGCGAGGTCGGCTACCTCCCGCAGGACCCGCGCACCGGCGACCTCGACGTGCTCGCCCGCGACCGCGTCCTCTCCGCCCGCGGCCTCGACGCACTGATCCGCAAGATGCGGGAGAACGAGCAGCGCATCGCCAACGGCCAGGGCGCCACCCGGGAGAAGGCGCTCCGGCAGTACGAGCGCCAGGAGACCGAGTTCCTCACCAAGGGCGGGTACGCCGCCGAGGCCGAGGCCGCCACCATCGCCGCCGCGCTCAACCTGCCCGACCGGGTGCTCGGCCAGCCCCTGCACACCCTCTCCGGTGGTCAGCGCCGCCGGATCGAGCTGGCCCGGATCCTGTTCTCGGACGCCGACACCCTGCTGCTCGACGAGCCGACCAACCACCTCGACGCCGACTCGATCGTCTGGCTGCGCGACTATCTGAAGACCTACCGCGGCGGCTTCATCGTGATCTCCCACGACGCCGACCTGGTCGAGACGGTCGTCAACAAGGTGTTCTACCTGGACGCCAACCGCTCCCAGATCGACATCTACAACATGGGCTGGAAGCTCTACCAGCAGCAGCGCGAGGCCGACGAGAAGCGCCGCAAGCGCGAGCGGCAGAACGCGGAGAAGAAAGCGTCCGCGCTGCATTCGCAGGCCGACAAGATGCGCGCCAAGGCCACCAAGACCGTCGCCGCGCAGAACATGGCCCGCCGGGCGGACAAGCTGCTGGCCGGTCTGGAGGCCGAGCGGAAGTCCGACAAGGTCGCCAAGCTCCGCTTCCCGGAGCCCGCGCCCTGCGGCAAGACCCCGCTGATGGCCGAGGACCTCTCCAAGTCGTACGGCTCCCTGGAGATCTTCACCGACGTCGACCTGGCCATCGACAAGGGCTCCCGCGTCGTCATCCTGGGCCTCAACGGCGCCGGCAAGACCACGCTGCTCAGGCTCCTCGGCGGCGTCGAGAAGCCCGACACCGGCCAGGTCGTCGAGGGCCACGGCCTCAAGCTCGGCTACTACGCCCAGGAGCACGAGACCCTCGACCCCGAGCGCACCGTCCTGGAGAACATGCGCTCCGCCAACCCCGACCTCGACCTCGTCGCGGTCCGCAAGACGCTGGGCTCGTTCCTGTTCTCCGGCGACGACGTCGACAAGCCGGCCGGCGTCCTGTCCGGCGGCGAGAAGACCCGCCTCGCGCTGGCCACCCTCGTGGTGTCCTCGGCGAACGTGCTGCTCCTCGACGAGCCCACCAACAACCTCGACCCGGCCAGCCGCGAGGAGATCCTCGGCGCGCTGCGCACCTACAAGGGCGCGGTCGTCCTCGTCACCCACGACGAGGGCGCCGTCGACGCCCTCCAGCCGGAACGGATCATTCTGCTTCCGGACGGCGTCGAGGACCTGTGGGGCGCCGACTACGCGGATCTCGTCGCCCTGGCTTGATCGAAAGGATGATCCACTGAGTATGGATCATTCGGCCGAGTCGTGATCCACCATCTGTGTGAGATCTCCTCATCAAGAGGTGTGTCCTACATCCAATGCGCGGCCGGACCCCCCGTTGCCGGGGGTCCGGCCGCGACGCCCATCTGCCCTGGCATTACTCT